>JAOZPW010000166.1 GCA_029932545.1 Thermoanaerobaculales bacterium
ATAGAGATTGGGGTGTGTCGATTTTTGTTCACCAGGAAAGCGAAAACGAGGAGGGGATAAGAGGCATTGGGCAGTTGTGATCGTTGTAGTGGTTGTGGAGTGTTCGTCGATGGTGTGGGGGCAGGGCATTGAGGACATCGTTTTCTATGATGCCTTCGAGTCAGGTGACACCTCTGGCTGGTGGGCGCCTGCGAGAGTTGGAGAGACTGGACAGGAGACGTGTTATGACGAGGCGGGTACGGTGATCGCCTGTGCAGGCACGGGGCAAGACGGTGACATTCAGCCGGGAGTGGCGTGGCCCGAGCCTCAATTCGTGGACAACGCTGACGGAACCGTCACCGACATGCTGACGGGGCTGGTTTGGTTGAAGGATGCCATTTGTTTTGGCTGGAGGAGCTGGACCGACGCACTTTCCGACGCCAATACGTTGGCTTCGGATTCGTGTGGCCTCACGGACGGGTCTGTGGCGGATGATTGGCGTTTACCCAGCACCAACGAACTGCAAAGCCTGGTTGACTACGAGTATTACAGCCCGGCTCTGTCGAACGGGGAGGGAACCGCGCGGTGGACCGAAGGCGATGTGTTTGCGGGCGTGCAGATGATGTTCTATTGGTCATCGAAGTCCTACGCGCTCAATCCGTCGTTCGCGTACTATGTAAACTTCATGAACGGCCTCGTCGGCGACACCGGTAAGGCCAGCACCTGCTGCGTGTGGCCGGTACGAGGCGGACTGTGAGTAGGGTGGGCCTTGGCCCACCACCGGCCGCACTACGGTCCACGGTCGCAGTCATGGATGACGGATACGGCCCGGCCGCGGCTTGCTGCTCCTGTCCTCTATCCCCGGCCTTCGGGGGCACATCAAGATTTCCGTAGGTGCAAATTTGCCGAGCGCCCCCGCTCGGTGCGTTTCCCTCACGGGCGATATTATGGTAACTGGGAGGTCCTCGCCCTTGAGGGAAACGACCTCGGCGGCCTACGACGTAAGCCATCACTCGATTGCCGAAGTTGCCGCCGTGGATTGCCCCACACAGCCTTTCCCGAAACGGCACCGTTAGTGGAAGGCCTGCCGGAGGAAAAGCCTGTGTACGGCACGTCCCGGTTTGGGATTTTGTGCGGCTTTGATTTCGTCGGTCGGCGTTGGCTGGTCGGTTGCTGACGCATGTTTCACAGTTCCTCACGACCCACCGACGCGCCCCATTCGACAACGGGGTGGAGGTTTTCCTCAGTCACCTCAGCAAGAAGGTCGCTGAGGCGGTACTTTGCGCCTTGCGGGGGGCGGTGAATCAAAGCACCATCATACCGCCCGAAGGGCTCATGCAATAAGCCGACGGATTGCGATCTTGGCGATCTCCAGTTTTCAGTTCAGTCGATGGTCGTCTGATAACTGACGCTGTAGATGGGCAGTCCACCAAGCCCGGTCGGAGCACGTTTTTCCAGAGTGGCCGTAACGACACAGGTTTGGCCTGGTTGCACGTCACAGGCAATCGCTGTTTTTGTTCCCCATTCGCCCTCGTGGTCATCGTCGGCGGCGACAGCCCGGACCCCACGATTGACGTAGAACTCCTGGTTGTATTTTCCAAACTCGTTGTGGTCGGAATCGTCTTCGACCCAGGTGACGGCAAAACCGACAGCGACGTCATGAGACCCCGGAGTGACGTCGGTTTCGAGGGCGGTGATCATCGTGTCCTTGCGTTTTCCGACCTTGCTGGGCCTCTTGAGGATATGACCGGGCTCGGACATGCCCTCCCAGAGTTTGCCGTGCTGGGCCAGTATCTCACCGTCGACTGCGACTTCGTAGTAGGTGATCATGAAGGGTCGTTTGATCACGACACGAATGGTGCCGGTGTCCCCCGGGATCTGGGGCACGGGCGCCGTGACGGGCGGAACCATCGCCGGTGCG
The DNA here is from genome assembly GCA_029932545.1 of Thermoanaerobaculales bacterium. Classification (GTDB taxonomy): domain Bacteria; phylum Acidobacteriota; class Thermoanaerobaculia; order Thermoanaerobaculales; family Sulfomarinibacteraceae; genus DAOWGJ01. The sequence continues at coordinate 1,901 of JAOZPW010000166.1, forward strand.
GCCGGCACAGCAGGAGCGGGGGCCGCCGCCTGTTCGAGTTCGATCATGCGGACCAGGGCGTTGTCAGGGACGCCGCGTTCCTTGAGGTAGACCAGATCCGTTCCGCTGAGTTCCGGGAAGGATCCGATGTCGTGGATCTTGGCCCAGATGATTTTTGACGATAGTCCCCCATCGACCATGGCGAGAACCTCGACCACTCGGCTGTCCTCAAGGGCGGACTTCTGCTCCCCGGCATCGACAGGGGCCACGGATGTCATGGCGATCAGGACCGCCGCGGTCGCGATGAAGATACGAGCATTGAGTTTCATCAGGTCCTCCAGAATTAAGATTGTACCGCTCCCGGTGGCCTTTCGGGAAACTGGATCGACCGTGTGCCGTACACTCTCTACGACTGGGAGGAATTTTCGATGCGTCAAATAGTCATTTCGTTGTGTGCTCTGATTCTGGTGGGGTTTTCATCGGTGGTATCCGCGGCGGTCAATGCTCGAATGCTGCGGTTTCCCGACGTGTCGGAAACCCACATCGCCTTCGTCTATGCGGGCGATATTTGGGTGGTTGAGAAAGAGGGTGGGGTGGCCCGAAGGCTGTCGTCGCCCCCGGGCGAGGAGGCCTTCCCTCGATTTTCGCCCGACGGTCAGACGATCGCCTTTTCGGGCAATTACGACGGCAATATGGACGTCTACACTGTGGCGTCCGGTGGCGGCGAAGCCAAACGCATCACCCATCACCCGGAAGGTGATCGTCTTCTCGACTGGACGCCCGATGGATCTCGCCTGCTATTCGCCAGCCGGATGACGTCCGGGATCGGGCGGACCAACCAGATCTGGACTGTAGAGGCCGAGGGTGGGTTCCCGACCAGGCTTGCAATTCCATATGGTGAGTTTGGTGCCTTGTCGCCGGATGGCCGGACGCTGGCCTATCAGCCGGCAAGCCGGGAATTTCGTACATGGAAAAGATACCGCGGAGGATTAGCTTCCGAAATCTGGCTCTTCAATCTGGAGAGCGGATCGGCACGAAATCTGACAGCCGATCCTGCCAACGATGCGCTGCCGATGTGGCACGGGGAGATGCTCTATTTCATGTCTGACCGCGGTCCGGCGATGCGGTCCAACATCTGGTCCATCAATCCGGCAACCGGTGAGACCCGGCAACTGACGCATTTCGAGGATTTCGACGTGCATTTCCCTGCAATTGGGCCGGAAGAAATCGTGTATGAGGCCGGTGGTTCGCTCTACCTGATGGATCTGGCAGGCAGCGAAAGCCGGCAGGTCTCGGTTGAAGTCCTCACTGATGAGGCTACCTTGAGGCCCCGGACAGTTGGGGTCGGCGATGCGATTGAAAGTGGCGATATTTCGCCGACCGGCAAGAGGGCGGTTTTCGAAGTCCGAGGTGAACTCTTGACCGTACCCGCCGAGCACGGTCCGGTGCGCAATGTCACGCGCTCACCTGGAAGCAGGGAACGGTTTCCGGCATGGTCTCCCGAGGGCGATAAACTGGCCTACTGGAGCGACGAGAGCGGCGAATGGCAGTTGTACCTCCGGGCGGCGGACGGCACGGGCGCCCCAGAGAAATTGACGGGTTTCGGCCCCGGCTACCGTTTCCAGCCCTTCTGGTCGCCTGACGCCAAGACCATTGCCTTCATTGACGAGAAACAGGTGATCCGTCTGCTTGACGTTTCATCTGGAAGTCTGACTGAAATCGACCAACTCAAGCTGAGGGCCTCCCTTCCCGAGTTGGAGGGGTTCGAGGTCAACTGGTCTACCGACAGCCGGTGGTTGACCTATGACAAGGGCCTCGACAGCATGGTGTCCGCGGTCTTTATCTATGACACGGATCAGGCCGCGCTGCACCAGATCACCAGTGGCTTCTATGGGGCGTCCGGACCGGTATTTGATGCAGGAGGTGATTACCTCTTCTGTCTGGTCGACCGGGAGTTTTCCCCGTCCTATGGGGATTTCTTCGGGACCTGGGTCTATGCCAACGCCACGCGAATTTCTGCAATCCCTCTTCGCGGTGATGTTGCTTCACCAATTGGACCCCGATCGGATGACGAGACAGTTCAAGAGGACGAAGAGAACGGTGATGAGGATTCCAAGGATGCGGACCAGGACAAGGATGACGATGAAGCCAAAGACGAGGATGATGTAGAACCGGTTGAGATCGAGTTCGAAGGCATGGAGAGCCGCATGGTGCTTCTCCCGCCGGAGGCCGGCAATTTCGGCCGCCTGGCATCGGTCGAGGGCAAGTTGCTCTTTGTCCAACAACCGCGCACAGGCTCCGGCGAAGAGAAACCGGTACTCAAACTGTGGAACTTCGAGGCCCGAGAAGCCGAGGACGTACTCGCCGGTGTCGGTGATTTTGCGTTGTCGACCGACGGGAAGAAGATTCTGGTGGCTGTCGGCGAAGCCTTGGCAATCGTCGATCCGGCGCCCGGTCAGAAGATGGAAACGCCGCTCAAGACCTCGAGCATGAAAGTCCAGGTTGATCCCAGGGCCGAATGGCGCCAGATCTTTTCAGACGTTTGGAGGACCGAGCGTGATTTCTTCTATGACCCGGCAATGCATGGCGTCGACTGGGAGACGATGCGGGAACGCTACGGTTCGTTGATCGATGATGCCGTCACTCGATGGGACGTCAATTTTGTCATCGGAGAGCTGATCGGTGAACTCAACGTCAGCCACTCCTACCGTGGCGGCGGGGATCTCGAGGAGGCGCGCAAAGGCAGTGTCGGCCTGTTGGGCGTCGACTGGGAGCGAGCTGAAGACCAGTGGAAGATTGCGAAGATCATCAGGCCGGCCCCATGGGAGATGAACATTCGATCTCCGCTTGATCAGCCCGGGGTCGAGGTCGATAAGGGCGATTTCATTCTGGCCGTCAACGGGCAGCCCCTGGCGGCGTTCCCCAACCCCTGGGCCGCGTTTGAAGGCCTTGCCAAGCAGACGGTCGAACTGACCGTCAACTCCACGCCGTCCTTCGATGGATCGAGATCCGTACTGGTTGAGACTCTCAGCAGCGAGAGCCGACTGCGGTATTTCGCGTGGGTCGAGGGCAACCGCAGGAGGGTGGCCGAAGCCACTGATGGGCGCGTTGGTTATGTCTTCGTTCCCGATACCGGTGGCAGAGGACAGAGCGAATTGGTACGGCAGTTCTTTCCACAGGCAACCAGTGACGGCATGATCGTCGACGAACGGTTCAACGGTGGTGGGCAATGGCCCGATCGCTTCATTGAGCTCCTTCATCGCTCTCGGAGCGGATACATCCATCTGCGCAACGGCAGTGACATCGGTCTGTCTGGGGCATCGAGCCAAGGGCCGACGGTGATGCTGGTCAATTCCTGGGCGGGTTCGGGAGGCGATGCCTTTCCCTATCTCTTCCGCCGGGAAGGCCTGGGTCCGATCATCGGCACCCGGACCTGGGGAGGCCTGGTCGGCATCGCCGGCGCCTATGGTTTGATGGATGGCGGCATGGTCACTCTGCCGACCCTGGCGCTTTACACGCCGGAGGGTCAGTGGATGCTCGAGGGACATGGTCTTGAGCCCGACATCGAGGTGATGGAAGATCCGGCCGCCCTGGCCAAGGGAATCGATCCCCAGCTGGAACGGGCAATTGCCGAGGTGCAGCGACTTCTCGAGACGGACCCGATTCCGGAGGTCGTCGTGCCTGTTCCGGGAGATCGAACGGCGAGGTAGCCGGTACTTTCTTTCAATAGGTAACGTCCGCCTGTTGTCAGGCGGACGTTCTCTATTATTGGGTTTGGTTCTGCCGGGTTGAGTTATGATGGTTAGAACAACCGGGGAGGTCTCCGTTGAGTGTCAAACAGAGTGTCAGTCCGGACGAAAGGGTACGAGTCGTTGAGGCGGCTCGTGTCGCTGGACTGGACAGTTTTGATACGCCGACTCTGGCGGCTGTAGAGAGGCGCCGATTGCAACTGTGGGCCATGACGCTGTTGCTGTTGGTGGCCGTAACTCTCGGCATCATCCTCTTGACGGTGATAGAAAGTGTGCAGCTTCCTGCATGGCTGTCCCCAATGGCAATTCAAGGCGGTTTCCTGCTGCTGGTCATCCTTTTTTGCGGTTATGCCGTTGAAAAGGAAATTCAGCTTCGTCGCCTGGCCCGATTCCTGATCAATGAAATGACGCTGACGGCTGCACTGACCAACCGTCTGGGTGAAATCAGTTCACTTCTGGAATCGGGGAAAGCTCTCAATCTCGACCTCGATCTGGGTGACGTCGCGGGGACGATCCTTCGGTGTGCCCGGGACCTCCTGCAGGGCCACGACTGTTCCTTACAATTGCTCTACGGTGAGGATCAACTGCGGACGGTCAAGGTGGCCGGCGAATCGGCCGCCTTGGGCGCCAGAATCAAGGTCGGAGAGGGTATTGCGGGGCGAGTCGCCGAGACCAAAGAACCGGTGTTGATCAATGGCCTGATGGAGCATGAAGGCGAGCGTCGGCAGGTTTCGGTCCTCCCGAGCAGCGCAATGTCGGTTCCGTTGGTCAATCGGGGACAGCTTCTCGGCGTGTTGAATATTAATGCGGAACCAGAGCGGATCTACACGGAGCACGATCTTCGGGCTTTCAGTCTCTTTGGGGAACAAGCAGCGATTGCCATCACCAACGCACAGCTGTTTGAGTCGCAGCAATTGGCGGCATCGAGGAATAGTTTTCAGGCTCTCCACGACGGCCTGACGGGTTTGGCCAACAGGTCCCTCTTTCTCAATCGCCTGGATTTGGCCCTTTCTCGTCGTCGACAGCAGGGGAAAAGCGTCGCCGTGCTCTTTGTCGATCTGGACGATTTCAAGAGAATCAACGACAACCTTGGGCACGCTGCGGGTGACGACGTGTTGGTACAAGTCGGTGTACGACTCAAGGAAAGTACGCGGGCAGGTGACACCGTGGCTCGGCTTGGCGGTGACGAGTTTGGTGTGGTGATCGAGGAGCTCGAAAGCCGGGATGAGATTCACGTTGCAGCTCGGCGCATACTGGACGGGTTGGCTCGGCCGTTCATTCTTGGCCTGCGAGAGGTTTCAATCGGCGGCAGTATTGGCGCCGCTATTGAGGATAAGGTCCCGGCGGAACAGCAATCTGATGATCTTCTCAGCCATGCGGCCATGGCCCTTCATGACGCCAAGGAACAGGGCAAGGGTTCGATCAGGCTCTTTGACGGGTCAATGAAGGCGTCCGGGCTGCAATGCCTTGAGCTGGAGACCGACCTTCGTCACGCTCTCGAGATGGACCAGCTGATGGTTTATTACCAGCCGATTTACTCAATCAGTTCCGGGAAGATCCTTGCGATGGAAGCTTTGGCCAGATGGGAGCATCCGACTCGTGGGCTCCTGACAGCCGGCGCGTTCATTCCCGCCGCCATGAGGTGCGGAATGCTCGGCCAGATCGATCGGTGGATTCTCGAGACCTCGTGCCGAGCCATGCGGGACCTCCGGGAGTTGCGGGAAGACCTCGTTCTCCACGTCAATCTTTCCCCGACGCGTTTTGGTAACCCTGATTTGGCTCAGGGTATCGCTTCTGTATTGGACCGCTTTTCTATCCCTGCCTCCAACTTGTGTTTGGAAATTACCGAGGGGTCGATCCTGAGAGACACCGAGGTCACGGCAAAACTCTTTGGCGACCTTCATAACCTTGGTGGCCGAGTGGCACTGGACGATTTTGGTACCGGATATTCGTCCTTGAGCCACTTGCGGAGGTATCCGATTGACTGCCTGAAGATCGACCAATCCTTCATCGACGGCATGAACACCGATCCCAATGGACGTCGATTGGTAGAGTCGATCATCCGAATGGGCCAGGGACTTGACCTCGAGGTTGTGGCCGAGGGCGTCGAAGATGCTTCTCAACTCCGGGCTTTGGAGGGCCTGGGCTGTGCTCGTGCACAAGGGTTCTTCCTTGCCAGGCCGATGGAGTTGGAGAGCTTCAAGATGCTCTTGGCGGGGTAGCCTAGGACTACCGGAATTCTCAGCAAGATGGCGAGAAAGCTGTTAGCAGTTAGCCTTTAGCCTTTAGCAAGAGCAGCCTCGAAAGGTCCGCGATGGTGGAATAGCTCTTTCGCAAGCGGAGTCTTGCGGACGCTGAGAGTGTTCTTTTGTGCTGGGCTAATCGCTAAAAGCTAATAGCTCCCGGCGGAGCCGGGCTACCCTTCCAACTTTACAATCAGATCGACGTACTGCTGCATGGCGTCATCCGAGGTCAATCCCTGGCATTCTTCCCACGCTTGGTACTTGGCCTTGGCAACGAAGTCGAACATCCCGGGCTCGTCGCCCGATACGTCGCCCTCGGTCGCCTGCTTGTACAGGCTGTAGATCTTGAGGAGTACATCATTGGGCGGTTTCTCCGGGAGTTGTTTGGAGCGTGAGACCGCTGATTCGAAATCTTCTTTGAGGTCCATGTGTATTTCTCCTTTCGGGAAACCGAGAGTACCGGGTTCAACGTTTGCCCACAACCGCATATTTAATCCCCCGCGCGAAGCGCACATAGCGGCAGAAGTGTGGGCCGTATTGGTCGGTTCTCCCTGGACTTTAGATTTCCCTTAATTCCAATACGGGACACACTTCTGGCGCTCCTGCTAACCATCTGCAGCTTCCAGCGTAGTCATGGGTGAAACGGAGGTTCTGATGGACGTAATGGAAGCAGTGATGATGATGGTGGTCTTGCCGGTGACTTTTGGCGGAATGGCCTGGATGTTCAAGACATTCTTGGATTTTTTGAGGCAGCGGCGGATGTCCAAGATGATGTTCGAACTGCAAAACAAGGTGATTGAGAAGTTTGGGACGGCGCCGGAGGCCCTGCAATACCTCGAGAGTGAAGCTGGGCGTCGGTTGTTGGAGACCGCTTCCACAGGGCCGACGCATCCGAGAATGCGGGTCCTGT
>JAOZPW010000167.1 GCA_029932545.1 Thermoanaerobaculales bacterium
CTACCCGCTATCTTTGTCATAGCCGCGATCGTCGCAACGTCGATCAAACGGCGGGGAGGTTTTGAACAGGTATTTCCGCACGCGTCCGGATCCTTGCGGAAGGCCTGGCTGGAGACGCTCGCAGCAACCACCGTCTTCGCCATCGGCATTCTGGCGTGGGGCATGAGCGTCCGGGGCTCCTACGATGAGATCCCATTGAAGATCGCTCAGGCGAGCGCCGTTGGCCTGTCTGTTTGGGTTGGCCAACACCTCATTTGGGCCTCCTTGCAACAGGTGCTTCTCCAACTGTTCCTCCGTCCCGTGATTGGCGAGATCCTCAAGAAACCGGCCATCGCAACAGCAGCCACAGCCATGCTCTTTGGCCTGCTCCACCTCCCCTGTGCAACTCTGGTTGTATCGACCATATTCCTGGGAGCAATATGGATCATTCTCTTTGCTCGCCACCATCGGATCCTTCCGTTGATCGTGTCTCACGCCACGCTTGCGGCCCTCGCTTTCGTCGTTTTGCCCCCTCAATGGAACTGCGGACTCAACGTCGGTGTTACGGCCCAGGAAAAACAACCCAAATACCGAGTCCTCCGATTGCCGGAAACACGGGAAATATTGGAGACCGTGACCTCGGACGACTATTTCAAATCCTTGGGTGGAACCAACCGAGATTTCATTAAATCATTGTATCGAGATATGCTCGGGAGGCCCCCGGCTGATGCCGAGGTACAACACTGGATTGCCCAAATGAACCAGGGCCTCTCCCGAAACCGGGTCGCCGTTGCTTTTGCCGGGACCCAGGAATTTCGAAAGAAATTCTTGAAATAACGAGAAGAAATCACGAAAGGAAATCAATGACACCGACTGCAGTTCAGAACCATATTTTGGTCGCGCTCATTGCGTTTGTTCTGTCATGTGCTGCCGGCATGGGCGCCGCCCAGGATATCCAAACGATCTCCCACGGAGACCGGGTCGATATCACCGGCTCTCTTGCTCCCGGCAAGCTGACCGTGGTTGATTTCTATGCCGATTGGTGCGGCCCGTGCCGTTCTATCGCCCCAAAGCTCGACCGCCTGGCCACCGCCAACCCCGATGGCCTGGCAATCAGGAAGGTCGACATCATCAACTGGGACTCCGCCGTGGCCGCCCAGTACCGGCTCCAGTCCATTCCTCACCTCAAGCTGTTTGACCGGGACGGTCGGCTCCTGGCTGAGGGCAACGCGGGCCATGTGATGCGAGTGCTGAACAACCACCTGGGTAGCAACGATATCGGTGCAGAAGGTGGGCGCTCCCTGACGCCGATCTTCATCCTTGGCGGCCTGGTATCTCTGGCGATATTTCTGCTTCTCCGAGGCAGATCTTCTCCAAAAACGCCAGGCCCGCAAACGACCCCCGTTCACAGGTCGGATGAACGGACGGCCTCGGGCTGGTTCGTCATGATCCAGAACAGCCTCGAAGGCCCCTTCGCCGAAGAAGACCTCGAGGAGATGCTCCGGCATCGAAGAATCCCGGGAAATGCCAAGGCCCGACGTCGCGGTCAGTCAACCTGGACGACAGTTGAGGAGGTCATTGAGCATTTGATGTAGGGACCCGCGCCCAGGCCGAAGGTCTGGAGCGTGGGCTTTGCGTAGTGGCGCGTTGGGTCACCACGAGGGGGCTTTACGCGATCGATTGGGTGGAAAACTGGCGGTATTGACTGGGGAGATCCCTCCACTCGGTCGCTCCGCTCCTACCACGATCGTGGCACTCGCCCTGTCCTTCGATCGATCGCCCACTGGTAGAGTTCAACATACCTCGCTGCCGAATCCTCCCAGAGAAAGCGCTGCTGCATCCCCCGAACGCGCATCGTTTGGATCAACTCACGCCGGTTGTACCAGGTCCACACGGCCCAGCCGACGGTGTCGTAGATCGCACGCGGCGTCAGGAGATCAAAGACAAACCCTGTCCCCGCTCCAGTCTTCGGATCCAGGTTTTCGACGGTATCCGCCAAGCCCCCAGTTCGATGAACGATCGGTAGTGTTCCATAGCGTAAAGAATACATCTGGTTGAGCCCACACGGTTCGTAATGGCTCGGCATCAAAAAAAAGTCGCTGCCTGCTTCGATCAAATGCGCCACACGGTTGTCAAAGGCCAACTTGACTCCAAGATTCGGCAAGGCGCCATCGAGATTGGCCAGCTCTTCCTCACACCACTGGTCACCGGTCCCCAAAATGACAACATCAACCTCGTAGTCCGAACAGATATCGAAGAGCGAACCGTGGGTCGGGCCGCACAGTTCTCCGAAGCCCTTCTGGTCAGCCAAGCGAGACACAATACCGATCATTGGACGTTCGGGGTCGTTGGGCAGACCGAAGGCATCCTGAAGCGCAGCCTTGTTGACCGCCTTACCTTCCATCGAACCCTCGGAGTATCTCTGAGGTATGAGCGTATCCTTCTCCGGGTTCCAATCTTCGTAGTCCATGCCGTTGAGCACACCAAAAAGATCATCCGACCGATGCAGCAGAAGAGCGTCCATTTGGTGTCCGTGTTCGGCAGTCTGGATCTCGCGAGCGTAGGTCGGTGACACCGTTGTCAGAATATCGGCATTCCGCAGTCCGCCCTTGAGAAGGTTGAGCTTGCCGAAGAACTCGAAACCGGAACCGTGGTAGTGCTCCCAATCCAACTGGGTGATATGGATGTCCTCCTTGGGATAGACGCCCTGATATCCCAGGTTATGGATGGTCAACACGCTCCCGGTCTTTTTGAAGGGACCGGCCTTTTCCCAGGTATTGAGGTAGACCGAACTCAAGGCGGCCGGCCAATCGTGACCGTGAATCACCTCAGGTATCCACCCAAGACTCTTGCACAGCTGAAATGCCCCACGACACAAGAGGGTGAAGCGTTGCACATTGTCCGGAAAGTCCGGTTCCGCCCGAGTACCGTAGATGCCGTCCCGGCCGAAAAGCCCTTCATGATCCAGCAGGTACACCGGTACGCCGGCGCTTCCTGAACGGGTTTCATAAACCGCCGCCCACGTCTCTCCAAAGCCCAGAGGCACCCCAATGGGCCCAGCGACTTTCTCAAAGCCTTCGATGTCGATGCCGTAGTACCGCGGCATCACGACCCTGACATCGTGCCCCATACGGGCCAGTTCCGCCGAAAGAGCGGCGACCATGTCCGCGAGCCCCCCGGTCTTGGCCAAAGGCACAAATTCACTGGTGACCATCAGGATTTTCATGACAACCTTCCCTGGCGGGCCTTCCCCGCCGGGAGCTGTTAGCAGTTAGCTCTTAGTGGTTAGCCCGGAAAAAGCCCCGCCTACAATTGACAGCTAACGGCTAATGGCTTCTTCGACCATTGCAAGGATATCACCGGCACGAGCTAGACCTTATCAAGCGCCTGCTGCAAGTCGGCGATCAAATCCTCAACATCCTCACAACCGACCGAAAGTCTGACCAGACCGTCACTGATTCCGGCTTCAATTCGATCTTCCGCCCGCATGGCGGCGTGGGTCATGCTCGAGGGATGCTGAATCAGGCTCTCGATGCCTCCCAAAGACACCGCCAGCGTCATCAGCTCAACGGAATCCAGGAGTTTGGCGCCGGCCTCCATGCCCCCCTTGACCTCGAACGAGATCAGCGAGCCCGGACCGTCCATCTGACGCTGAGACAACTCGTGCTGGGGATGACTGGCCAAGCCCGGATACCGCACCCACTCGACCTTTTCGTGATATTCCAACCACTGGGCCAGCTTCTGAGCCCCTTCTTGCGCTGCGAGAACCCTGAGCGAAAGAGTCTTGAAACCTCTCAGCGCCAACCAAGCCTGGTGAGGATCCATGCAGGCGCCGACATAGAAGTGAACTGAGCGGATCTTCTTGAAGAGAGCCTCGGTCTTGGGCACGATCATGCCTGCGACGACATCGGTGTGACCGTTGATGAATTTGGTCATCGAGTGCATCACGATATCCGCGCCGAGTTCCAAAGGCCGCTGCAAGATCGGTGAGGCAAATGTGTTGTCAACCAGCACCAGGACGCCGTGCTCGTGGGCAATCTCGACAATGGCCTTGATATCCGTCAGGACGATCGTAGGATTGGCCGGAGTCTCGATGAAGACCAGCTTGGTTTCCGGCTTCACGGCAGCACGGACCGCCTCGGGGTCGGAGGTATCGACAAAGGTCGAAGCAATACCGAAACGAGAAAAATCTCTTTCGATCACCACCCGGGAAGGACCGTAGACCGACGAGGTCCCGACAACATGGTCACCCTGATTGAGAACCGCGAACAGAGTCGTCGTCAGGGCTGCCATCCCGGATCCTGTCGCCAGCCCGCCGAATCCGCATTCCAGCGTCGATACCGCTTCTTCGAGCCGAGCGATCGTCGGATTGCCCATGCGCGTGTAGATGAACCCGTCCTCAGTCCCGGCAAACCGATCGGCCCCCTGGGCACAGCTGTCGAACGAAAAGGTCGAGGTCTGAAAAATCGGTGGTGCCACCGCTCCGGTCGCCTCATCGGCATACTGACCGGCATGGATGGTCTGGGTGGATCGGGACAGGTGCTTGACGTCGTGGCTCATGAGCGCCTCCTCGGCCGGGCAGTGTAACTCAGTCACAGACCCCTGGGGGCCCTCAAGAGTCGGAGAGCCCGTGGGTCTGTGGCTCTCAGCCATCAGCTATCAGCTATCAGTTCAAAGTTCCTTGCAAAACTAATTAATGACCGCCAAAAATGTAATTCCGTAATTCTTGCCCCACAGAAAACCAAACCGAGTGCTATCAGCGCCTCGCGGAAACAACCTCGGGCTGACAGCTGAAAGCTGACAGCACTCGGCGAAGCCGGAACTTCTTCAGTTCCGGCTTCGCCGTTTTCTGGACCGTGTAGAATCCGTTCCCGAAAGAATGGAGCCACGATGAATCCCTCAAAACGAAAAATCGGAAAATCTCCCATTTGGCTCAAAATCGTCATTTGGGTTCTCGCAATCTTCTTGATGGCAGGCTCGGTGATCTACCAGCGGTTGACTGGTCCCACCCATCCAAAACGAGGCTCGTTTGAGGCGGCCGGAGCCACTCACACCTATCGCCTTGTACGCAGCGGCAACTCAACGACTCCAGCTCAGGTCAGGATTCCGGATCCAGGGGGTGAGACCTCGGCGGTCATCAATTGGAGACGCTACCCGACACAAGAAGACTTCTCGTCGATTTCGATGACCAGTAGCGAAGGCAGTCTTACCGGAGACCTTCCCCGTCAGGTCGCGGCCGGAAAGGTCGAATACTCCGTGATCCTGCAAACCCCTGAAGGCATGGTCCACCTGCCTTCCGGCGACGAAGACACGGTGATCCTCCGCTATAAGGACCCGGTTCCCGCAACGGTATTGATCCCGCACATCATTTTGATGTTCTTCGCCGTTTTATTCGGCATTAGAACCGGTTTGTCCGCAATCTTCGCCCCTTCGGGAATGCGCTGGAGTGCCTGGACAACACTGATCGGCATGACGGTCGGCGGCATGATTTTGGGGCCGATCGTTCAGAAATACGCATTTGGCGCCTACTGGACCGGCTGGCCGCTGGGAGGTGACCTGACCGACAACAAGGTCCTGATCATGTGGATCGTTTGGATTGTCGCCTGCTTGACCATCGGCTTCAAACCGATCAAGAAGGAGTGGCTCGGGCGCATTCTCGTCGTGGCGGCTGCCGCAGTGATGACCATCGTCTACCTGATTCCCCATTCGATGCGCGGGAGCGAACTCAATTACGAAGCCGTAGACTCCGGAGTCGAAGCCTCGCAGGCGATCGGGACCAGTGACGAGTGAGTACTGGTATCTGGATAACCTCCAAGGAGACCGGCACGCCCACATAGATCGAGAACCTGACCGAACAACTCGACGAAACCCTCCAGCTCAGACCTCAGATCAGGCGCGTGGGAGATCAATCTCAATCATCAGGCCACCACCGTCCCGATTCCGAGCCGTGATCGTTCCGCCATGGAGCTGTACCGCCCTCGCGGCAATCGCCAAACCCAGACCTGCCCCGCCTCGACCCCGATCTCGGGCATCTTCGATCCGGTAAAAGACCTCGAAAATCCTCGAAAGTTCCGCCTCCGGAACACCGGGTCCCCTATCGGAAACTCGAACTCGGGAGAGCGCATCGGTAGTTTCAACCTCAATCTCGACAGTCGTATCGGAACCACTGAAGAACACAGCATTACGGATGACATTGTCGATCGCCGCCCGCAAATGTTTTTCGTCACCGAGCACACAGATCTCACCGGCCTGGGGCCGATCGAAATGCAGCCCGGCGCCGGTATTTTCAAAAGCCGCATCCGCGACGATTTCTTCACTCAACCCAACCAGATCCACCGGCTTTCGTTCCAGCTGACCTTGGTCAAGACGGGTAAATTCCAGGAGTCGCGAGATCAGATCATCGAGGCGTGAAGATTCCAATTCGACGCGGTCCAAGGCGCCTTCCGCCGCACCCGGGGCCTTCTGCCGGGCCAATTCGAGAGCGACATTGAGGCGGGCAAGCGGGGACCGAAGCTCGTGAGACACATCCCCAAGAAGTCGCCGCTGGTTTTCGACCATACGTTCGATGTGCTCCGCCATGCCGTTGAAATCACGTGCCAACTGCCCAAACTCGTCGTGTCTCCCGACAACCTCCCCCGGCACTCGTGCGCTCAGATCACCGGTTGCCAACGCTCCGGTGGCCTCTCGAAGCGCATCGACCGGGGCACTGAGGTGGCGGGCCAACCACCAGACCAGAACGGCCGCGACAAGGGCCAACAACAAGAGACGGGGCAAGAGGACAGCCGGCTCGAGGAGATCAATGGGGTTGGGACGGCGGAGGATCGCGCCCACGACAACCAACCGCCGACCGGTGGGATCGATCACCGGCTTGGCGCTCAGATGCCTGGCTCCGCGCCGTTGGGACATCGTCTCACCTTGCTCCAATGCCCGTGAGGCCAACCTCTGCGCCTCAGGATCGACGGTGAGACCAGTTACCTCTCGACCGCTATCATCAAAGACCTGAATTGCCGGCCCCGGTCCCCCACCTCTCCCCATCCGACGCCGACTATTAAGGGAATCCAGGGCGCGGGGCCCCTGTTTTTCCAATGCCTCAGCCACTTTATCGACGTAACCGAGAGCTCTTTCACCTGCGGTTCTTTCCCAATGGGCCAGGTGTGGATGGGTTCGAGTCAGAAAGGGCGACGATACGACGAACACCGCTCCAACGAGAACCAGGCTCAGCCAAAACCAGAGGAACAACCGGAAAAACAGACTTCTCACAGCTGGGAATCTCCAGGGCCTTCCGTCGACGGTTTGACATACTGGTAGCCAACGCCACGAATGGTCTTCAGTCTCTCCCGCCCCCCGATGAAAGGTCCCAGTTTCTTGCGGAGGTTGCTGAGATGAGTATCCAGCGATCGATCGAAAGCAGATGGCCTGCGTCCCAGAGCCCGTTTTGACAGCTCTTCTCGAGAGACCACGGAGCCGGCCCGCTCCAGCAGTATCTCCAGCAGCTCATATTCGGCGCCTGTCAGGTCGATGGTGGCACCATCCTTCCTGACGGACCGAGCGCCCGTATCCAGGACGAGGTCCCCGGCAGTCAGGCGTTCAACGCCGGAATCTCGATCGGTTCCGGTGCGGCGCATTACCGCACGCATGCGTGCCGCCAGTTCCCTCGGATTGAAGGGCTTCGGAAGATAGTCGTCCGCTCCCAATTCCAGCCCAACGATCCGGTCCACTTCGTCTCCACGGGCTGTCAGCATCACAACCGGGACCGAAGTGCGCTCCCGAATCCGCCGAAGGACGTCCAGCCCGTTACATCCTGGAAGCATGAAATCGAGGATGACAAGATCCCACGTCTCGCCGAAGATACGCTCGATCCCTCCCTCTCCATCGTGGACCGCAGCAACCTCCCAACCCTCGCCCTCGAGAAATTCGGAGACCAAACGACACAGCTCAACGTCGTCGTCAACCAACAATATCTTCGCCATACTCGATCAATCTACCATCTGTGCACCATTTCCCGAGATTCGACAACCAAACTTGACGTTCCTTGACACAATCGCGACACATCTGCATACGAAGAAAGTCAACAATCACATCAGTCGAAACGTTCAACACTCGACCGCCGCAAATAACGGCAGAAAGAGAGGCTCTCATGAAACGCAATTGGCTCATCACCCTTGTCTTGTTAACAGTTCTGGTTGGATTCACCGGTCTGGTCGGTGCCCAGGGCGGCCCCCCAGGCAATCATCCCGGGCATGGTCAGTGGGGTGGCCCCCCGGCCGGCCCGATGGGGGGCGGCGGTGACTTCCACCGACTGCTCCACATGCTCCGAATGACCAACAACCTCGACGTTACCGATGAGCAGATCGAGCAAATCGAGGGCATCCTCGAAAACGCCCGCCCCCAGCTTGAGGCCCTCGGCGAGCAACTCCGCACACAGGGGGAAGCTTGGCGAGAAGCTAATGACCCCGCAGTGTTCGATGAGGCTGCGGCCCGTCAATTTGCCGAAAGTCAGGCGGCTCTGCGTGCTGATATGATGACTCAACACATGCAGACCCGGGCCGCAGTTCTGTCGATTTTAACCCCTGAACAGCGAGAAAATCTCGAACAAATCAGGGCCGATAGGCGTGGAAATTGTGGCGAGGGCGGACACCCGAAAGGTCGCCGTGGAAAACGCCCCCACTAATCTTGGCGTTGTTTTCTTTCAACAGGGGCGGCTCAGCCGCCCCGTTTTCTCCCCCCCTCTCCCCCTCTCCCCCTCTCCCCCTCCTTCCTCACAGCCGGGTTAAAATAAAG
>JAOZPW010000168.1 GCA_029932545.1 Thermoanaerobaculales bacterium
CCGGTGGCGCGACCGGTTCCGAGGACAATGCCCGTTTTCTCGGCGAAGTAACGGCCCGTGAGGCCCGTGCCCTCGGCATTCACTGGGCCTTCGGTCCGGTGGTCGATGTCAACAACAACCCGGACAATCCGGTTATCAATATTCGATCGTTCGGAGAAGACCCGGAACTGGTGGGCCGCCTCGGTGTCGCCTTCATTCAGGGCGCCAAGAGCGGTCATCTGCTGACCTCGGCTAAACATTTTCCCGGCCACGGTGACACTGCAGTTGACAGCCATCTCGACCTGCCGATCATCGACGTTGACCGGGAGCGTCTCGAAAGGGTGGAATGGCCGCCTTTCCGTGCAGCGATCGACGCGGGAGTCGACTCCATAATGGTCGGCCATGTGGCGGTACCGGCTCTTGATCCGTCCGGCCGCCCCGCAACCCTCTCCGCGGCCCTCAATCGGGACATCCTCCGCGACGAGATGAATTTCAAGGGAATCATCATCACCGATGCGATGGACATGAAGGGGGCGGATGGACCCTGGGCCGGCAAGGCCACCGTGGATGCCGTTCTGGCCGGCGCCGATGTGATCCTGATGCCGCGTGACCTTGAGGTGGCAATCTTTTCAGTTGTCCGCGCCGTTCAAGAGGAAGTGCTCGACGAAGAACGAATCAACCAGTCGGTGCGACGCATCCTGGAGGCCAAGGCCCAATTGGGTCTCAACATTGATCCCCTGGTCGATCCCGAGGCCGGACTTTTGGAGGTCGGACGGCCCCAGGACATGGTACGGGCCGAGAAGATCGCAGAGGCCTCGATCACCGTCATCAGGAACGATGCCGACATCCTGCCGCTCAAGGCAGAGGCGCCACTTCGAATCCTCAATCTTGTTCTTGTCGACGATCTCGGTTTCCCGGAGACACAATTTGAAATTCGGAAAATCGAGAACGAGACCATCACCCTGGGCGAAGAGATCACGCGAGAGTCAGCGGATGAGATTTTGGAGGGCATCGAAGATTTCACTCATATCCTGATTTCAACTTCCTACCGAAAGGAAACGATCTCACCGAGTCTGAGTCAACTTCTGGACCAGCTTGCGGCCACCGATATCCCGATGATCGCCGCCTCGTTCGGAAGCCCCTATGTGCTGGCCCAACTGCCGGAAGCACCCGTAGCCCTCTGCACCTATGGGACCTCCGGACCGAGCCGTCGGGCAGCAGTCGCCGCCCTCTTTGGCGAGATTGATATTCGAGGCAAACTGCCGGTCAGTCTTTCGGAGGACCTGGGCGCAGGTTTCGGTCTCGAGATCCCACGGCGTGCGATGACTCTGCGTACCGCCCTGCCCGAAGACGTCGGATTCCGGCCGGGAGCCATGGACGAAGTCGATCAGGTCATTGAGTCCTTCGTCGAACAGAAGGCTTTCCCCGGAGGCGTGCTGGCCGTGGGGCATCAAGGCGCCCTCGTACATCTGCATCCCTTCGGCAGCCTTTCCTACGACGAGGACTCACCACCGGTCACGAGCGATACGATCTACGATCTTGCCAGTCTGACCAAAGTGATCGCCACGACAACCATGGCGATGATTCTGGTAGATGAAGAGCGGTTGAGTCTCGACGCAAAAGTTCAGGACTTCATGCCCCTCTTCCAGGGGCCGGACAAGGAGAAGGTCACCGTCCGTCACCTCTTGACCCATAGCTCCGGCATCGACTGGTGGGCGCCGCTGTTCGAAGAGCTCCAGGGTCCGGAGGCCTACATCGAGCGCATCCAGGCGATGGACCTGGTGTACGAGCCGGGCAGTGAATTTCTCTACAGCGACCTCGGTATGATCCTCCTGGGTGAAATTCTGTCTCGGGTCGCCGGCCGGCCGTTGCACGAATTCGTTTCCGAGAGAGTCTTCGAGCCCCTGGCGATGACCGATACGCTCTACCGGCCGGGTGTAGACCTCCTGCCTCGAATCGCTCCCACCGAGTTCGACCCAAAACTGAATCGTGTCATTCATGGCGAAGTCCACGACGAGAACACCCGTGCCATGGGTGGCATCGCACCCCATGCCGGGCTCTTCGGGACCGCCGGTGACCTGGCAC
Source organism: Thermoanaerobaculales bacterium (assembly GCA_029932545.1). GTDB lineage: Bacteria > Acidobacteriota > Thermoanaerobaculia > Thermoanaerobaculales > Sulfomarinibacteraceae > DAOWGJ01. Next base: position 2,065 of record JAOZPW010000168.1, read on the forward strand.
GATTCACCCAGATGATCCTCAACGGCGGTGTCTTTGAACACCATCGGTTCATTTCATCTGAGACCGTGGAGATGTTTACGAAGATCGACGGCGGCGTACCCGACTCGGACCGAGCCCTCGGTTGGGACACCAAGTCCGCCGAGAACAGTTCCGCAGGACAGTTCTTCTCCCCGAATTCCTACGGTCACACCGGATTCACCGGCACCTCGATCTGGATCGACCCGGAACGTGAACTCTTCATCGTGCTCTTGACCAACCGCGTGCATCCCACACGGGAAAACAAGCTCCACCGTGAGGCCAGGCCGGCGGTGGCGGATGCCGTCGTCCGGGGGCTTATCGAGTGAACAAAAATAGAACGCAAAGACGCAAAGACGCAAAGACGCAAAGGAACAAAGCGCTGACAGAGTGGCTCGTACTCGTATGTGTCTCGGTTCTGACTGCTGCGTGCTATCAGGTCATCAATGAGAGACCCATCGAGGAAATCGGGACGGCGGCCGTTGAAGTCGGACTGGATCGGGTGGCCGCTGGGCACACCGATACTTTTCAGGACAAGCGAATCGGGCTGATCGTCCATGCGGCCTCGGTGACCGCCGACGGCCGTCATGCAATCGACGTGTTCCAGGGCATAGATCTCAACGTCGTCAGTCTGCTGACTCCGGAGCATGGCCTCAGAAGCCGGGCTGCTGCCGGTGAACATATCGAAAGCGGCAAGGACTCCATCAGCGGCCTGCCCGTCATCAGTCTCTATGGCAAGCACCGGAAACCGACACCGGAGGATCTCGAAGATCTCGACATTCTGGTCTTCGACCTCCAGGGCGCCGGAGTACGCTTCTACACCTACGTCAGCACGCTGATCCTCTCGCTGGAAGCTGCGGCCGAAAACGGACTGGAATTCGTCGTTCTCGACCGGCCCAACCCTCTCGGCGGGGATCGCATCGAAGGCCCGATCAGCCGAGAGCGCGACGTTGTCCCGTCAAGCTTCGTCAATTTGGCGCCGGGACCCCTGGTCCACGGCTTGACCTTGGGAGAGATGGCCCGTTTCGTCAATCAAACCATGGAAAAACCGGCCCGCCTGTCGGTCATCGAAATGAAAGGGTGGAAACGCACGATGACCTGGACGGACACCGGTCTGACATGGGTCCCGCCCTCACCCAACCTCCGCAGCCCGGAGGCCGCCCTCGCCTACCCCGGCACCGGATTGCTCGAAGCAACCAATGTGTCCGAGGGCCGCGGCACGGAGCGTCCATTCCTGATCCTCGGAGCACCATGGATCTCAGAAATAGAACCGGTACCGTCAGTTCCCGGTTTCGACCTCGAACCGATCATTTTCACACCAACGGCTTCCCCGGCTGCCCCCAAGCCGAAGTCCCTCGACCAGGAATGTCACGGTTGGACCATCCGGGTGACCGACCAGGAAATGGCCCAGCCCTACCAGCTTGGCGTCACCCTGCTCGCCACCCTCTCGAAGCTGCCCGAATTCGAGTGGAGACGGGATGGCGACGCCCTGACTTGGCTACTGGGAACCCCGCGACTGCTTGAAGATCTTAAAGCCGGCAAGACCGTGCAACAGATCCTCGATGCGGACCTGGCGGATCATGCCGAATGGCGCAAGGAGCGTGAGTCGGCACTGTTGTATTGAAGCCGATATGCGAAAACTCCGCCGGTCATATCTTCTCACCATTCCCTGTACAGCCAGACACCTCAGTCGCAACCTGTGGCCCATCACTGCCACAATCGCTCACGACAATCGATCGGCGACAATCCTGAGGAAGAGCTCGATGCCCAGTGGAATCAAGTCGTCGTCGAAATCGAATCTCGGGTGGTGGCACACCGGCGTATCCTCGCCTTCGAGTTGGGCCCCGAGAAAAAAGAAAGCCGACGGCCGGTTCTGGGCGTAATACGCGAAATCCTCACCGCCGGCCATCGGCAGGTCCTTCGCACTGACGGCGCCCTCGCCCATCACCTGTTTGCCTATCCGGGCAACCACCTCGGCACACCCCGAGTCGTTGCTCAGCACCGGGAAGCCGGAGTCGATCTCCAGCTCTACCTGGACGCCGAAACTCTGCGCAGTGCCTCTGACCACCTCGTGTAAACGCTCGAGTACCCGATTGCTGGTGGCCTCGTCGAAGGTCCGGATGGTGCCGCTCAGCACGGCTTCGTTCGGGATGACGTTGTGGGTCGTGCCCGCCCGGAAGCAGCAGACGCTGACCACCGCACCGCCTTCAAAGCCCAACCCCCGTGATACTACCGTTTGGATTGCACTCACCAGATGGCACGCCGCCACGATGGGATCTCGGCAGATCTGGGGCTGGCTGCCGTGGCCGCCCTTGCCGCGGACGGTGATGTCTAAAGTAAACACCTGGGCCATCACCGGCCCCGGCGCCACCCGCAGCTCGCCCTTGGGCCAGCCGGGCCAGCTGTGCAAGCCGTAGACCTCGTCGACCCCTTCAAGGGCGCCCTGGGCCACCATCACCGTGGCGCCGCCCCCACGCACGCCTTCCTCGGCCGGCTGGAAGAGCAAGCGAACGTTACCGTCAAACGCCTCCCTGTGCCTGGCCAGAATCGCAGCCGTACCCATGAGGATCGTGGTGTGGCCGTCGTGGCCGCAGGCGTGGGCTTTTCCCTGGCTGATGGAACGATAGGAGAGATCGCCGCCCTCGTCCATGGGCAGCGCGTCCATGTCCGCACGCAGCGCGATCGTAGGCCCGTCTCTTCGGGGGTTCAAGTCGGCGATCAGACCGGTTCCCGCCGAATCGGTGGGCGAGTATCCGTGGTCTTCCAGCCATTTGCGGACGATGCCCTGGGTGCGAGTCTCCTCAAAACCCAGCTCCGGGTGCTGGTGGAGGTCGTGCCGAATTTCCCGGAGGTTTTTGCGAAGAGCTTCGACGTCTTTTCTGATGTCATCCCAGTTCATGGGGCAAGTCTACAGTGTCCCGCTTCGCTCTTTATTCGGAGAGGAATCGCTCGAAGCGTTCGATCCGTTCGCTGTCCGGTGGACGGGTGGCCGTACTGACCAGGATGGCTATCACGAAGTTGAGCACCAGGCCCACGAAGCCCGCGTGCAGGCCCCACGGCGCGTGCCACCCTGCGAACTGGGCGAGCACGGCCACGGCAAGTCCTGCAGCAAGGCCGGCGCTGACTCCTGCCAAGGTCACGCGCCGCCAGAAGAAACCCAGGAGAATGGCGGGAACGAACTGGGCGATCCCCGAGTAGCCGATCAGCAGCAGATTGACCAGCATGCCCGGCGCACCCAGGGCAAGGCCTGCCGCCACCAACGCCACCGGCGCCACCAACAGGCGGGCCGCCCAGGCGGTCTTGCGGTCGTCGAGGCCGGGCGCCACGCCCTTCTGCAGGATGTTGCGCGCGGTCAGATTGGCGGCCGAGAGGATCAGCGCTGACGAGGTCGAGATCGCGGCCGCCAGACCTCCTGCGCCGATGGCCCCGGCCAGCCAGGCCGGAAAGAAGTCCACGAGCGCCACCAGCATGGCCTGATCGGGGTGTTGAATGGATGCCGCAAAGACCGGGTCCTCGGCAGCCTTCGCCGCGCAGGTGAAACCGACGATGACGATGGGCACCAAGGCCAACTGGTAGAGGGGCAAGATCCCGGCGTTGCGTCTGATCACACCTTCATCCTTGGCGCTGTAGGTGGCCGCAAAGAGGTGCGGCCACGCCCATACGCCGAGGGCGGACAACACCACCGTCGAGGCGTACCAACCGACCCCCATGCCTCCTGAGTCCGGGAGGTTGAGATGGGTGGGGCGCAGCCGTTCGAGTGCTGCAAATGCCTCGTCCACTCCACCGTAGAATTTTTCTGGAATCAGCAGCCCGACCAGAACCATGCCGACGAGCATCACCACAGCCTGCAGCAAATTTGTCCAGCCGATCCCGCGCAGCCCCGATGCCGTCACAAAGACCACCAGCGCAACAACCGCGAACACGATGGCCATCTCCCGGCTCATGGCGCCGCCCGAGGCGATCTGCACGATGATGCCCGCCCCAATGAGCTGCAGTTGCAAATAGGGCACGATGAATACGATGCCGATGGCCGCCGTCACCACCGCAAGAGCGCGCGAGTCGTAGCGATCCTCGAAGAAATCCGGTTGGGTAACGTAACCGCCTCGGCGACCGACCCGGTGGATCCGCGGCCCGATGAAGAAGAGCAGCCCGTAGGCGATGCTCATATAGGCGAAGCCGTAGGTGATGCTGAGGCCTTTCTGGAAGGCCCATCCCGCAAGACCGAGGAACGCGAAGGCACTGTAGATCTCGGCCGCGGCGATCGTATAGAACAGGAGAGTTCCGAACGAGCGACCCCCGACCATGTACTCCTCGAGGCCGAATCGCCGGTTGACCCCGGCCATCACTCCGACCATGGTCGTCAGGACAAGCCAGGCGATGATGATGATCAACGCGACCGTCATCGCCTGTCCACCCGATTCTTGATCACCAGGGCGAGGCTCATCAGGAGAGCTGTGGCCACCACCATCATCGAGTTCCAGAACAGAAGAAAGGGCATTCCAAGCACCCGTCCTTCGACCGCAGCCGCCCAGCCAGTCACAGGTGGCAAAAAGCCGATCACGATCGGAAGAAATAACAGGAGCGCAACTTTTTCGCCTCGGGTCAGGTACACGGGCTGTTCCTCCTATTTACGTCTGCATAGAAACAGCTTCTACTTTTCCACATCCAAAAAACCCTACCACGGTCGAGGGCATGGCGAGCCAACCCGCGCGGCCCGCCGGGTGACAATTAGCCGTTAGCACTTAGCGGTTAGCTCGGCAGCCCACTCGAAAATGGCTACCCATGCGCCGGGAGTTCACCGTTGCGGGGCAGGAGCCCCGCGCTCCAATAATGGCTAACCCGCAGTGGGAGCGCGGGCCTCCTGGCCCGCATCGTGATGATTGACGGCACGGTAACGGCTCGGGCTCGGGTCTTCAGCCACCGGGTGCGCCGGGTTAGACTTGCCCCATGAGCGAATTGGAAGTTGGTTCTGTCGTTCCGGCATGGCCGTGTCGCCGGCAACCGACTTCTCCCACGATTTTTACGAGCTCAACCTGCGCCGTGCCACGGAGTAAATAACGACGATGATCAACAACCCCAATCATTTGCTGGCGATCTTCTTGGGGATCATCCTGCTCTCGGTGTGGCTGGACACCAAGTACGCATGGGCGCGCAAGATTTCACCGGTCTTGATGATCATTTCCCTTGCCGGATTTGTTTCGAACATCGGACTGATCACCGACAGCTCGCCGTTTTACGAAGAGCTTGCGGGCTTCACCGTTCCTTTTGCGGTCTGCCTCATCCTCTTCACCGTCAACCTGAAAGACCTCAGGCGTTTCGGAGCGACGCTGCTGGCAGCTTTTGGTGTCGCCTGCGTCGGTACGATCATCGGTGTCATGACAGCAGGCCTGCTGCTCAATCCGGAACTCGTCAAGGTTCTGGGCGCCGAAAGCTGGAAGCTTGCCGGGCCTTTTGTCGGCACCTACACCGGGGGCAGCCTCAACTTCTTCGCCATGTGGGAGGGCCTCGAGATCGGCAACCCCGATCTCTTTGCGGCCGCTAATGCGGTCGACAACCTGACCATCTTCCCCCTGTTTGCCGTGTGGATCTTGGTGCCGGCCTGGCTTGGCAGGTTTTACCCGTCGTCGCCCTTTTGGGGCGCCGTCGATGGGAATGCGGAATCAGCAGACATCGAGATCACGAAGCCGGAGCTTCGCATCCTGGATGTGGTGGCGCTCACCTTTGCCGCCGTGACCGTCATGGTCCTCAGTGATCTGATCAAGACCCATCTCATCGCCCCTGTCGTGCCATCCTTTCCGACCATTCTGATCGTCACGACTCTGGCCCTGATACTGGCCCAGTTTCGGTTCATGGGCCGCCTGCAGGGCGCCTTCGAGCTCGGCAACCTGGCATTCTTTCTCTTCTTCTGTGCAGTTGGCGCCATGATCAACGTCAAGATGGCAATCGTGCTGTCCCCGATCCTCTTCGCCTACGTGATGATCATGGCCACGGTCCACCTCGTCTTCATCTACGGCGTTGGCCGGCTGTTTCGCCTCGACATCCGGGTCCTGACCATCGCCTCGTGCGCCGCCAAATCGGGTCCGCCGACCGTTGTCGCCCTGGCCAACGTGCACGGCTGGAAGAACCTCGTCCTGCCCGGGGTGGCCATGGGTTTACTGGGTTACGCGGTAGGCAACTACCTCGGATTCGCCGCGGCCTATGCCATGAAGGCTCTGCTGGGGCAGTGAGGTTGCATGAGTTCCCCTGTTCATTCTGGTCTCCCGACGAGGCACAGGAGGCTTGGGACGACACTCCGCTAATCCGACCTTCTCACCGGTTTTCGTCGCGAGGTGCGGAAGACGTTGAAGATTGCTATGTATTTCGCGCCGCGGTAGATCACTGGTGAGAAGGTTGGGCTAACAGTCAATCAATATCGACGGGGGCTCTTGATAGGCCAGGTTCCAGGGAACCGCCAGGACATTCTCACTGATCCACCTGACTTCCTGACACGCACAGACAACCAGACCAGGGCCGATGTTCAACTTCGGATAGGTCTTCCTGAAGGCGATGATGCCTCGAGCATCGTGACCGTTCGGATTTGTCTTGGCCTTGATTTCAATGGGGAAAAACGTCCCGCCGTATTCCAAGATGAGATCAACCTCTGCCCCAGCCCTGGTTCGCCAATGCCAAA
>JAOZPW010000169.1 GCA_029932545.1 Thermoanaerobaculales bacterium
GCCCGACCAGGTTGCATCCAGGGTCCAGCCGTTGGTCGTATCGCCGGTCTTCATCTCAAGGATCCGGCCTTTCCAGTGTTCCCCCTTGGCCTGCGTCATGAGGCCACCGTGGCATGTCGGATCCGCTCAGGCCCCGTCAGCCGAAATCACAGCCAAACAGCCTCTTCACGTTATCCGTCGTTCGCCGTGCGACCTCGTCGATATCCATGCCGAGAACCTCAGCAACGGCCGCTCCAACGAGCGGTACAAAGGCGGGCTCATTCGGGCGGCCTCGATGTGGCACGGGCGCCAGAAAAGGACTGTCAGTCTCCACCAGGAGACGGTCTATGTCGATTGCAGCAGTCATTTCACGGATGTTGTCGGCACGGCGGAATGTCACCATCCCCGAGACACCAATGTACAGACCAAGGGCCAACACCTCTTTGACAACAGCCGGAGGCTCGGTGAATGAATGGCAAACGCCCCTCAATGAACCCGCGCGCTGCTTGAGCACAGGAAACAAATCGGTCCACGAATCTCGATTATGAATAATGACCGGCAATTCTGCTTCGGTTGCCAGGTCCAGCTGCCACTCCAAAGCCTGGAGTTGATCCTCACGAGGCGAGTTCATGTAGTGATAGTCGAGCCCAATTTCACCGATTGCCACGACACCGGTCTGCCCAGCAGCCTCCTCAAGCCGTCCCCGGAACGACGAGTCCAACGACGAAGCATCGTGAGGATGGAGCCCAACAGCGATCTTCACACGCAATGGAAAGTCCCTCCCCAACTGAAGAGTCCTCTCGAGGTCGGCCGGATTGGTCGCAGGCGTCACGATGCCACGGACGCCGGCATCAATAGCCCTCTGAACGACAGCTCCGACTTCGTCAGGCTCAACCATCGTCAAATGCGCGTGAGAGTCAATCCAGTGTGCGGGGGTATCTGTCATGGCGCGGGAGTGTAGCGCAACCTGGCTGCGCCTGGGCCAAAAGGAAGCGGTCCGCCTTGACCCCGTTCCCGAGCCCGAGCCCGTTACCGTTCCCGATATGTGTTTGTTACCGCCCCATGAAACCGGGCCCAGGCAACTGCTCCTGAAGATTTTTCAGTTGGGGCCAAACCCGAGAAGAGTCGGGCGCGGGCACGGGCACGGGCTCGGGAAAACCCAGCGGCGTGCAATCCCTACCTATTTCTCCTCAGGCTGCATCCGCATCGTCAGCAAGGCCGCCCCAAGCACCGCGGCGGTTTCCGCCCTCAAAATGTGCGGCCCAAGGGCGATGGTTGACCAACCGGCATCAGCGAGAGCCTTCTGCTCCTCGGAGGTCAATCCCCCCTCGGGACCGACCAGCAAAGTCGAACAATCGCCCGAAATATTCGGCCCGTCGATATCACTCTCCTGATCGGCGACATATCCGGGCAACAACCGACCACTGACGACCTCCGTCATCGTCAGAGGCCTTTCAACCTTCATTCCCCATGCTCTCCTGCACTGTTTCAGAGCCTGCCGCGCCACGCGACGCCAGTGGCCCACACGCTCCAACGCCCGTTGATGAGACCCCTGGGAACGGTCACACAACAAGGGTACAAATGCGGCTGCACCGACCTCAACGGCCTTCTGGACTGCCCAATCCATCGCCTTGGTATGCAGAATCCCCAAGGCAACTGTCGGGCCGGGCAAAGGCGACGACACGGTGACGACCTCGTCGATGACGGCGATCACGTCCGATCGTTGACACCGAGCGAGCTCTGCCCCGGCAACTTTCCCGGCTCCATCAGCCAGAATGACACGATCCCCGGCGTGAAGCCTCAGCGAACCGGAAGCGTGCCGCGCCTCCTCGGGCTCAATGGTGATCTCACTGCCTCCAACCAGTACTCCTTCCGGAACCAGCAGCCAGGGCGCGTCTTTCATCTCTCACCGCCCCCTTGCCACAACGAAAGCCGAAAGCTGAGAGCTGACAGCTGACAGCTGAGAGCTAATCGCCATGCTTCACCCTGAAGGCCACCCACTCGTCCAGAACCCTTGTGGAAAGCACTCGATAGCCAACGGACTCCAACGCTGCACTGACTTCTCCCGCCTCATTTTCGAGGATGCCCGAAAAGACCGCAGAACCCTGGGCCGACAACAGATCCCGCAACGACCCAGCCATCGGCAAGAAGTGTTCAGAAATCATGTTGCAGAGGATCAAATCAAACGAGAACGATCTGATCGCTCTCCAGGGACCGGCAAAATAGGCCGGAGCACACGGAAAATCCTGGTCCCGTCGAATCTGCCGTGCCACCAAAATAGCCTCGAGATCCAGGTCGAAGCCAACTGCCCAGGAGGCGCCGAGTCGCTGAGAAGCCAACGCCAGAACCCCCGAACCGGTGCCGACATCGAGCACTTTCAGCCCCTTCGGCGGAAAGCTCTCCAACTCCATCAGCATCAGGGCGGTCGATTGGTGAGAACCTGTACCGAATGCCATTCGAGGTTCGATGACCAAGCGCCTGAATCCCTCCGGAGCCGGCGTCGGATTTCTTGGATGGGGATCGATCCACCAGCTTGTTCCTACCCTGAAGGGACGAACAGCCTCTCGATATGCGGCCAACCAATCCTCGCTCGCCTGCGTTCCGACTTCGGTCTTCCGGACATCGATCGTCTGCAATGCCTGGACGAGATCTGGAATCAACCGACCATCGTCCGCCTTCAGGAAGACGTCAACCTTGAAGCTGCCGTCCGCACTCCTGACAAGGCAGGCGCCCATCGTCTTGTGCCTGGTCAAAATCTCAGCGAGGTCATCCTCTCGTTCGGCCTGGATATCGAACCGTAGTCTCAGGGTTGTATCGGCCAAGGCGTTCACTCACCGCCAAGAGCTCTCTTTAATTTCTCAAAAAGACCGTCGTGCCGTTCCGAGTCAACAACGTCACCGACAACCCGCGCGGCCTCCTCGACCAAGCCCCGTTGATCGGCACTCAGCTTGGTCGGTACGACCACCTTGAGATGAACGAAAAGGTCACCCCTGCGACCCCTGTCCACCTCGGGCATGCCTGCGTCCTTGATCCGGACAACGTCTCCAGGCTGGGTTCCAGCCGCGACTGAAACCGATTGATCCTCTCCGAGGATCGTTGTAATCGGAACCTCTGAGCCGAGAATCGCCTGAAACACCGACACCGGCAGCTCGAGGTGCAGACGCGACCCTTCGCGTTCGAACAACTCATGCGGCTCAACAGCCATGACGACAAACAGTGATCCGGCAGGGCCACCCTGACGCCCACCTTCACCCTCACCTGCCAACCGCAACCTCATGCCGCTGTCGACGCCGGCCGGGACCGTTACCCGCAGCGTTGCCTCGACTTCGTCCTGCCCCTGTCCGTCACACTGAGAACACGGCGAAGCGTTGATCCGGCCGCCACCTCGACATGCCGGGCAGGTCTGCGCCACCGATAAAAAACCCCGTTGAAGCATCACTTGACCTGCACCCCGGCACGTCGAGCAGGTCTCCGGCGAGGTCCCCGGCTCGGCGCCGCTGCCGCCACATGCCTTGCACAACTCCTGGCGGGGAATCCTGATGGTCTTTTCGGTCCCGGTCGCCGCCTCTTCGAGGGTCAGGCGAAGAGTGTACTGAAGGTCTCTCCCTCGCTGAGGGCCCTGACGACTCCGGCCCCGCCGCCCGAAGATATCACCGAACCCGAAGCCGAAGAGATCCCCCAGAATATCCGAAAAATCACCAAATGCAGTCGGGTCAAATCCAGAGAAATCCTGCCCGACGCCCTGGTGCCCAAATCGGTCGAACCGACTCCGCTTGTCCGGATCCGAGAGTACGGCATAGGCTTCGGATGCCTCTTTGAACCGCTCTTCGGCGGTAGCGTCACCCGGATTCTTGTCTGGATGAAACTGGACCGCCAACCGCCGGTACGCCTTCTTGATCTCACCGACCGGAGCCTCACGCTCCACGCCGAGGATCTCGTAATAATCCCTCGTTGTCACCATATATTCCTACTTTATCTCAGGCTACTGTTCTTCCTCGGGCTCATCCTGGGTTGCCGCTATATTGGCCATCCCCAGTGCCGTCATCGGATCCATCATAATTACTTCCGTCAGAACCCGCGATGCGTCCTGAACGGAAAAAATCGCCTCTTCGAGAACGGAGCGATCTTCGCTTACCATCGCTTTCCGGCCTCGGTGAAGGGTCGATCGCACGTCATCCCTGTCCTCCGGCGATAAGCTGCCGCCGAACTCCCGGACCACACGTTCGTTGGTGTAGAGGAGCCCTTCCAGCCGGTTCTGAAGCTGACGGATCTCCCTCCGGTCATGGTCGTCAACCCGAAACTTGTCCGCTTCGGCAATTAAACTGTCAATCTCGACCTTCGACAGACCTCCAGCCGGATTGACCTCGATGCTCTGCTCCCGTCCGGTTGCCAGATCTTGAGCACCAACTTCTACGATGCCATTCGAGTCGATTGAGAATGTCACCTCAATCTGAGGCACACCCCTGGGCGCGGGTGGAACACCGACCAGGTCAAACCGCCCCAACGAACGGTTTTCATTGGCGATGCCACGCTCACCCTGGAGCACATGGACCTCAACCGTAGTCTGATTGTCGGCGACAGTCGTGAACACCATGGACTTCTTGGTCGGAATGGTCGAATTCCTCTCGATGATCTTGGTAAACAGGCCTCCGTGGGTCTCAATACCAAGAGAAAGAGGCGTCACGTCAAGCAGAATCAAATCCTTGACTTCACCCTTGAGAATACCGCCCTGAATTGCCGCACCAATCCCGACCACTTCATCTGGATTGATGTCTTGGCAGGGCTGTCTTCCGAAGAACTCGCTGACCATCTTTACCACCAGCGGCATCCGGGTCTGTCCCCCAACCAGAATCACTTGATCGATTTCCTCAACCTCGATACGCGCTGCCTCAAGGGCATTCCTACAAGGTTCGAGAGTCCTTTCGACCAGATCCTTAACCAACTCCTCCAGCTGGCCACGGGTCATGCGGACCTGCAAATGCTTTGGCCCGGTGTGGTCTGCCGCGATGAAGGGGAGAGAAATATCCATAACCTCGGCCGTCGACAACTCGCACTTTGCGCTCTCGGCGGCCTCCTTGATTCTCTGAATCGCCATCGTGTCCTCGGACATGTCGATGCCGGTCTCCTCTCGAAAATGGGAGAGCAGGAATTCCATGATCCGGGCGTCAAAATCTTCCCCGCCGAGAAAGGTGTCACCGGCGGTCGACTTGACCTCGAATATCCCGTCTCCAATCTCGAGAATCGAGATGTCAAATGTCCCCCCACCAAGGTCATAGATTGCGATCGTCTCGTTCTTTTCCTTGCCGAACCCGTAGGCCAACGATGCGGCCGTAGGCTCGTTGATGATGCGCAGAACCTCAAGACCTGCAATGGCGCCGGCGTCTTTTGTCGCCTGGCGCTGAGAGTCATCAAAATAGGCCGGAATCGTAATAATTGCCTGGGTGATTTCTTCTCCAATGAATTCCTCGGCGAATTCCTTGATTTCACGCAGGATCAGAGCCGATATCTCCTCCGGACTCAAGCTTCGATCACGAACCTGAACCCAGGCGTCACCGTTCTCCGCTTCGATAATCACATAGGGCACGAGGGATCTGGCCCACTTGACCTCTTCGGCGTCAAAACGCCTTCCGATCAGGCGTTTGACTGCGTAGGCAGTGTTCTCGGGATTTGTCATCGCCTGGCGCCGGGCGATCTGACCAACCAGACGATCACCGGACCCGGTGAACGCCACAACGGAGGGAGTCGTCCTCGACCCCTCACGGTTTGGGATCACTACCGGCTTCGTCACATCCACAACGGCCACACACGAGTTGGTCGTTCCCAGGTCGATACCAATGATCTTGCTCAAGGCATGCTCCCCTCTTCAGATTCTGAGGACGAAGCCTTCTCCGTACTTCCCGCAACGACTCCGACCATTGCCGGTCTCAAAAGCCGCCCCCCATACCTGAAACCCTTGGCGAGAACCCACGCAACCGTACCCGGAGGTAAATCGGAGTCCTCGACTCGCTGAATCGCCTCGTGAGACTCGGGGTCGAAAAGCTCGCCCGCAGGATTGAAGACCTCCAACCCGCGCCGCTCGAGGACATCGATCAGCTGTTTCGCGATCATTCCAACACCCTGTTCGAGCGCTTCGAGGGAAGATTCCGAAGCGTGTCCCAGAGCCCTCTCGAAGTTGTCGATCACCGGGATCAGATCCTGGACTACCTCCAGCCCGGCCAACTTCTCCCGTTCCTCCCGTTCGCGCTCAATCCGCTTTCGAAAGTTGTCGAACTCCGCGAGTTTTCTCAGGTACATCTCTCGCAGGTGGTCGATTTCCGCATGGAGCTTTTCAAAATCAGCAGGCCCGTCATCGTCACTCAAACCTGGCTCATCGGCCTCGGCTTCAGTTCGAGGCTCGTCGGGCGACACCTCCTGGACATCGTCTTCAATGACTTCGATCACGATCTCCTCGGGATCTTCATCGATCTGCAATTCGATTTCGTCCTGGTCAAACATGATCTTCTCCACACTCAAACAATTCGCTCAATCCCCAGCTGGTTATCATCCTGTCTCCCCGGCAGCAAGATACGCGGAAAGCGTTTCTCCAATGCACTCAACAACAGGGACCACCTGCCCATACGGCATCCTTCGTGGCCCAACGATACCGACGGCCCCAACCGTGTACCCATCTTTGTAGAACAAGGTTGCCACCATCCCAAGGTTTCCGCCTGCAGTCAACGGACTTTCACTACCGATGAACACTCGGGTCGTCGTAGTCCTCAAGGCTCGCCGCCATTCGCCGGCAAGACGGGGCCGATCCTCGAGGACTCTGACGACAGAACGGATCCGTCCAACCTCGGAAAAGGCCTCGTTTTCGATCAAATTCTCCGCCCCAGCCACCTGAACCTCACCATCGCCAGGATCCTGAAAGACCTTCTGGAGAAAATGTCGTTCTTCCGGAGATAGGCCCATCGACAAAGAGGCTTCCTCCGCCAGACACTCTCGGACCTCATCCAACCCCTGACCCAAAAACCGCTGTGTAACACCTGCGGCAAAGGCGCCAAGGTCAACCTCGAGCCCGGGGTCTTCGAGGGACACGGCCCTCTTTTCGACCCACCCATCGGCCGTTACCACTACAGCCAAGACCCTGTCTCCACCAAGAGGCACCAGGGCCAGGCTTTCCAGGATCGGATCTTCTCCGACCGGCCTGACTGCGATACCGGCTTCGTGAGTCAGCGTGGCCGCGAGTCCCGCAACCCACCCCAGATCATCTACCGCAACTGATTTTGACTGGCCGAACAGGGCCTCTACCCGCCGGCGTACTGCAGCTGATGGCCTGGCATTTTGAACGTACCGGTCAATGTGAAATCTCAGACCCCGATCGGTGGGCGTACAGCCTGCCGACGGGTGCGGCCGTGTCAGGAACCCAAGTTCCTCCAGTCGGGCCATCACTCCTCGTATCGAGGCCGGAGACAGACGCTGCCCTTTCCTGGCCGAAACTTCTCGAGATGCCACAGGTTGGCCGGTGCGGAGAAAGAGCTCCACAATGGCCTCAAAAACGGCGCTTTCTCGCCTGCTGAGATTCAATCCATTCATCAAAAACCCTACACTCCAAAGGTGGCACAACCGCCGTCAAAAACGGACGTAACTGCACCCTGGAGGATCACAGTGTACCATTCGACCGGGCATCATCGGAACCGGAAAGGACCGGGGACCGGGCGCCTCGGTCGATAGCCGGCGCCTTCAATCCGAAACTCCTGATCAGATTGACTGTAGGTAGTCGCCATGCTAGCGTGAAATTGCGCTTGAGGTCGCTTAGATACAATGGTTTTCTTTAACTGGGCAACGATGCAGATGGCCGCCAAGATCGTTTACTACGGTCCTGGTCTCTGTGGAAAAACGTCCAATCTCAGTTACATTTACGCTAAAACCTCTCCCAAGAGCCGTGGTGAGATGGTGTCTCTTGAGACCGAATCGGACCGCACGCTTTTCTTTGACCTGTTGCCCATCGAAGTCGGAACCATTGGGGGCTTCAAAACGCGCCTTCAACTCTATACGGTTCCGGGCCAGGTCTTCTACAACAGCACTCGAAAATTGGTTCTCAGGGGCGTCGATGGCCTGGTTTTCGTCGCGGACTCCCAGCGGCCGATGCGCGAAGCCAATATCGAGAGCCTGAAGAGCCTGATCGAAAACATTGAAGAACTCGGCCTGAGCCTTGACGAACTCCCCCTGGTGCTGCAGTTCAATAAGAGGGACCTGAGCAATACCCTCTCAGAAGATGAACTCAACGCCGACCTCAACCCCGACGGCACCTTCCCATGGCATCCAGCTTCTGCCCTTAATGGGGACGGCGTTTTCGAGACCCTGAAGGAAATTACAAAGGTCACCCTC
Organism: Thermoanaerobaculales bacterium; assembly: GCA_029932545.1. GTDB lineage: Bacteria > Acidobacteriota > Thermoanaerobaculia > Thermoanaerobaculales > Sulfomarinibacteraceae > DAOWGJ01. The sequence continues at coordinate 8,350 of JAOZPW010000169.1, forward strand.
AAGAAGCTGAGGAAACGAATGGCTGCGCCCCAGGCCGACGCCTCACCGCGTCCCATAAAACCTGCCCCGGCTCCCGTTCAAAAAGAACCGACGCCACCAGGATCGCCCTTGCCGATCTCGGCCTCATCCTTGGCCCAAGCTGCAGAAGAAGGCGCCGGACCCGGCACCCCTGATTCCGCGACTATGGACTTCCCGGCTTTTGATGACACTGAGACTCCGGCGCCGGAGACTTTTGGTGATTCGGAACACGTCGCGGCGGCGGCCTTCGAGGATGCGGCCCAGGAGATGCCGGTCGAAGAACTGGACCTCGAAGGGACACTCCCGCCTGCTGATGCTGAGTCTG
>JAOZPW010000009.1:0-18292 GCA_029932545.1 Thermoanaerobaculales bacterium
AAACAAAATATCACCCCGCGGCCCCGCGGCCTCCCAAAAAAAAACGCCGGGGAAACCCCGGCGTTTTTGTCTACTTGCTCTTATCCGGATACGGCGGCGGGTCGGGGATCGCCCTCGGATCTGCTTCGATCTTCGGCAACAGAGTTTCGATCGCCTTTTCCAGTTGAGCGTCACGGCCGGCCAACACGTCACCCGGTTCATTCTCGACAACGATATCCGGGTCGACGCCGTGACCTTCAATCAACCACCGTCCGTCCAGGCCGTACGGGGCAAACTGCGGGGGCGTGGTCACGCCGCCGTCGATGAGGTTCTGGTGGGGCTCGATGCCGACGGCGCCTCCCCAGGTCCGGGTTCCGATCAGGGGCGCGAGACCTTTGATCTTGATTGCTTCGGCAAAGTACTCGCCGTTGCTGCCGGTGTCGTGATTGATCAGGACCGCCAGATAGGCACGGGAAACCCGTTCCGACCCAGGAATCGGTTTGCCCTCGCGCGGCTGGGTGAAGGACCACACCTCTCGCTCCAACCGGTCGATGATCATGTCTCCTACAAATCCTCCGCCGTTGTAGCGTTCGTCGATAATGAAACCCACCTTGCCGAAGTCGTGGTACCAACCACGAGCAAATTCGACAAGACCGCTGTCCATCATGTCGGGAATATGAAGGTACCCGATGCGACCGCCCGAGGCCTCGTCAACGGCCTTGCGATTGGCCTCGACCCAGGCGCGATAGCGCAGCGCATATTCGCTGCCGACCGGCCGAATGCGACATTCTTTGGCGCCTTCGAGCGAGTCGGAGGAGTTGGTCGTCACCGTGATCGTCCGTCCGACGGTGTCTTCCAGATGGGTGAAGATGTTCTCACCGGCCGAGATTTCCGTGCCATTGATTGCCAGAAGCCAGTCCCCGGCAGAGATCGAGCATCCCGGCTCCTCAAGCGGCGAACGCTCCCCAGGATGCCAGTGGTTGCCGGGAATGATCCGTTCGATGCGGTGGTGTGATGCGCCTTCGGGTGTCGAGAAATCGACGCCCAATCGGCCGACCTGGACGCGGGCGCCCCTCCGGCCTCTCTCGCCACCGTAGATGTAGGTGTGACCGATGTTGAGTTCACCGATCATTTCGCCGATTAGATAATTGAGGTCCGCACGATTTCCGCAGTGGGGAATGAACTGTCGGTATTTCTCGCCGACGGCCTTCCAGTCGAGACCGTGCATACCGGGATCGTAGAACCAGTCGCGTTGAATTCTCCAGGCCTCGTTGAAGATCTGAAGGTACTCTGCCTGGCGATCCAACCGGAGCTTGACCCGTGAGGGATCAACCGCGCCGTCACCCGCCTCGGCCTTGCCACCGGCTTCGACCACCCCGAACTGCCCACCGGCGGAGTAGGCCATCTGCGATGAGTCCGACGACAGATGGTAGTTCGACACGCCGTCCATCAACTTGGTACTTTCGGCATCGGCCAGGCTGTAACCCCAGAGTTCCAGAGACTCCGACCCCTGGTCGCCTACTTCCTGGTATTTCAAGAAAGCTCTTTCGGTCCGCACGAGGTAGAGGAAACCATCCTCGGTGGCCTCAAGGCGGTCGTAATCACCGGCCTTGATTCCTTCGACGAGAAGAACTCGGCCTGTGATGCCGTCTGAGTCGACCGCAACGGTCACACTTTCATCCTCCTCATCCCCGTTTCCATCCGTTTCCTCGCCATCGTCATCGTCCTTGGCCGCCGCGACAAAGGGCGATGCCTGATCGGACTGCAACAGCACGAGGTACGCCCGAGTCATATCGAGGAACACATGGGTCTGATCCAAACGACCCATGATGGGATTGAGGGTTCGGTCCGAGAGAAAATAGAGATACTGTCCGTCAGTCGAAAATGCCGGGCTCCAATCCTTGGTCTCGGGACCTGTCAGACGGATTCTCTCGCCGGTGGCCACCTGGTAGAGGAAGATCGAGTCGTTGAGGGAGTCCTCAACCTTCGTGTAGGCAATCCATGCGGAATCTGGAGATACCGAGAATTCCTGGATTCCCCAGCGATACCATGCGTCGTCATACTCGCCGCGATCGACTTCGGTTGCCTTGCCGCTTGTGGCATCAACCATCATCAATCTCAGGGTCTTGTCGGCAAACAGAATGAAGGACCCGTCAGCCGACCAGATCGGCCTGTAGCGATAGCCGTTACCGTCCGAGGTCAATTGCTTCGCATTGCACCCGTCGGCGTCGGCGACCCAGAGTTCTTCGTCACCCGAGCGGTCGGAAATGAACGCCAACCTTTTCCCATCGGGAGAGAACACACCATCCTTTTCCCTGGCGCCGGAAGTCCGTGTCAGGTTCTCAGGTTCCTCATCGTCATCGAGCGGAAGCAGCAGCAACTCGCCTCGCGCCTCAAGCAACAGGCTCTCACCATCGGGCCCCGGTCTGAACGAGCCGGTGTTGTGGCCGGCCTTGACCAGGGCCGGTCGAACGGGAACGCGATCCGATCGAATCGTCACCGGGATCGGTCGAATCTCGCCGTCGGCGAAGTCGTAGCTGAAAAGCGCCTCAGCGTGTTGGAAGATGATGCCGGCAGGCCCCATCGACGGATATTTGACGTCGAAGTCCGCGTAATCGGTCAGTGCGGTTTTTTCACCGGTACCAGGATCCATCCGATAGAGATTCATCGTGCCATGTTCGCGGTCGGAGGTGAAGTAGAGATCGTCACCGTGCCACATCGGGTAGTTGTCGGTCCCCGCCCAATCAGTGACCCGGTGATAATCCTGCTCGGCCAGCGAACCCAGCCAGATGTCCTGGGCCGTACCGCCCTGGTGCCGTTTCCAGGTACGCTCCTCTCGCGAGCCTCGGTTATAGGCCAACATGGCGCCGTCCGGGGACAGAGCGGCAAGTCCCGCCCGGTCAACCGGAAGCCTTCGGGGCATGCCTCCTGAAACCGAAACGGCGTAGAGTTCCTCCGCGCCGAAGGGCATTACCCGGTCGGATCTAAAGAGGACTTCGTCACCGTCCGGTGTCCAGCCCAGCACTCGATCTCGCCCGGGATGCCAGGTCAATCGGACGGGAACGCCTCCCCGGGCATCCATCAGATAGACATCCGAACCGCCGTCGTACGAGCCGCTGAAAGCCAGCCTGGTTCCGTCGGGGCTGAATTTTGCGTACCTCTCGTTGCCGGCGTGAGAAGTGATGCGATAGGCATCCCCGCCCTCGGAACCGGTGAACCAAAGGTCACCCTCATAGGTGAACACGACCTGAGTCTCGGATGCATCGGGCGAGCGCATCAGCCGGGCCTCGTCCGCCGACCACACCACCTGAACCCCACTCAACACCACACAGAAAATCAACAACCTCTTGAACATCATGCCTCCCCTTCCACCGCAAATACGCACTCAGAAGCTCTACGGTACACGAGCCCAAGGGTTTTCAATGAGCAACTCTCGGACCGGGCTCCAATTCCGGAGGATTGTTGACGAAGCTCACACAGACCGACTAGCATAGCCTGGATGAGAATTTAGGATCTGGATCTAGAAGGAGGATGAATGAAAATTGTGAATCACCGATTGATTCTCGCAGTGGCGGTTGTTGCTCTTTTGGCGCCGTCCCTTTCTCAAGCATCGGGCTTTGGCCTTTTTGAACACGGCAACCGCGGTATGGCCATGGGCGGCGCCATGACGGCAGTGGCCGATGACCCATCGGCGCTGTTTTGGAACCCAGCGGGTATCGCATTTCAAACAGACGAAGGGACCCAGATTCAACTTGGGATCACTTTCATCGCCCCCGAACAGGAGTTCTACGGCGATTCTCCCTACCCGGGCGACGGATATTATGCCGAGCAGAAGTCTCAGACCTTCTATCCTCCCCACCTCTATCTCGTCATGCCGATCGGCGACAAGGCCTCGTTCGGTTTCTCCATCACGAACCCTTTTGGTCTGGGCACACAGTGGGACGACGATTTCGCCGGGCGCTTCATTTCCAAGCGTGTCGACATCAAGACCTATGATCTATCCCCCAATGTTGCCTTCAAGCTTGGTGAGAATTTCGCCCTCGGTCTCGGCGTCGATTACCTCGTCGGCCAAATCGACCTGACAAAGAACATCGGTATGATCAATCCATACACCCAGCAGGTGGCCGATGTCGGCCAGGTCCATTTGCAGAGCGATGGCCTGGGCAACGATGCCTGGGGCTGGCACGCAGGCCTCCAGGGAAAATTCGGCGGTTTCAGTATCGGATTTCTCTACCGATCCGAGATCGACATGGATTTCACCGACGGCTACGGTTCTTTCCGGCAGTTTCAGACGGGCTACGCGGATTACGACGACGCCCTCGCAGCTTCGATCCCATTCGGAGAGCATGCAGCTATGACCTCGAATATCGTCTTCCCCGACTATTTCCAGATCGGCATGGCCTGGCAGAACGAGAAATGGACGATTTCGGGTCAGTGGGGCACGATGGGCTGGGATTCCTTTCAGGAACTGCCGATTAACTTCACCGATTTCCCTGATCTCTCCGACGTTGTCGTTGAAAACTACGAAGATGCAGACCAGTACCGCATCGGTCTTGAGTATCGGGTCAGTAGCAAATTGGCGCTGCGCCTTGGCTACCTCGAAGACGAGACCCCACAACCGGTCGAATCGATGTCGCCCCTCCTCGGCGACGGCGACCGCACGGGATATTCGATTGGTATCGGGTTCAATATCCACGGCATCCAGACCGACATCGGCTACATGTACCTGGAGACCGACGGCCGCCACACCGGCGACAACGGCGGTGTCTCGCTGGACGGCTACGAGGGGGCCTATACGGGCAAAGCCAACCTCCTTGGCATCACCACAACACTGAAATTCTAGAGGGAGGAGAAAGCCCATGAAAAATGCATTGATTGTTCTCACACTGGCGGCGCTCCTCTGCGCCGTACCGGCAAGTGCCCAGGTTGATTTCACACGCTATGTCGCCTTGGGCGACAGCCTGACAGCCGGCTACGCCTCGGGCGGCCTGGTGCAGTACTACCAGGATCGCTCTTATCCCGCGTTGTTGGCCCAACAGGCCGGGGCGCCGGTCTTCGAAATGCCGACGGTGTCCGAGCCCGGCCTGGCACCCCTGCTCGAACTGCTGGCTCTGGTGCCGGCGCCGGTGATCCAACCCAAGCCGGGCGCACCGGGTCTGCCGACCAACGCGACCTATCCCATGCCGTACAACAACCTGGGCGTTCCCGGTTCAAATACCTACAATCTGGTAACGACTACCGGTGACATCCAGAACCTGTTGGCGGGCAATACCGACAACGTTATGCACGATCTGATCCTGCGCATCCCACAGGTCCCGGACCCGGGCACCGGACAATTAATTCCATTCACCGCCCTGACGCAGGCCATCGTCCAAGACCCGACCTTCGTCACCCTGTGGATCGGCAACAACGACATTCTTGGCGCCGTCATCGCGGGCACTCCGATTGACGGTATTACGATGACACCCGTCGATGTCTTTCAGCAGCTCTACGGCCAGGCCCTCGGAGCACTGGCAACAATGACGTCGGCCGATATCGTCGCGATCAACCTGCCATATGCAACCTCGATTCCCTTCGTGACAACGGTCTCCAACTCCATCGATATTCCCGGGATGGGCACCTTCCAGTTGATGGGTGAAGACGGTCCGATCGAGGATGACGACTACATCACCCTGGCGGCGTCCTCGTTGATCGCCCAGGGCTACGGACTGCCCGGAGGCCCACCCCTGCCGGAAAACCTCAATTTCGCAACCGGCGCCTATGGCGTCATCCTCCGCGCCGAAGAGATTGACGTTATCAACGAACGAACCGCTGCCTTCAACGCAATCATCGCCCAGACGGCCGCCAACTTCGGCGTGCCGGTCCTGGACATGAACAGCAAGTTCAATGACATCGCCAGCGGCGACCGCTGGATCCTCGGCGGCATCGAGCTCAGCGCCGACTTTCTTGTGGGCGGCATCTTCTCCTACGACGGCGTTCACCCGCAGGCCATCGGCTACGCCCTGGTGACCACCGAGCTGATCAGAACGATCAACTCAGCCTTCGCCGCCAACATCCCGCAGGTCAATATGATGCCGATCCTCTACGGTGGCGACGCTGTAACCCTTCCGGTCGGTGTCAATGCCAAGGATGTCGTTTTCTCAGACGCTGCATGGGGCGCCCTGAAAGAGGCCTTCCCAATCAATCTTCCCCAACCCGAAGGGCTCCGAAACGAGACGGCCAGCGCTGTCGACTGAGCACACCGCAAACCAACAAAAAAACCGGGCCTCACGGCCCGGTTTTTTTGTTTCTCTTCGACCTTTCCAACACCGTCAGAAACACAGTTCTCTCGCAAAGGCGCAAAGATCACCAAGATGAAGAAAATATATGTCCCGGTGTTTCCTCTGCGCTCTTTACGAGAGAATTGCCTTCCCGGTCCTACCGGCCCAGGAGCTCGTCAAACTTGTTCTTCGAAACCTCGTCGATCTTGTCGTGCAGTGATCCACCATGAGAGTCCATGGTGACGACGACCGGGAAACGATCGACCTCAATGACCCACAGGGCCTCGGGCACTCCGAACTCGTCGAGCATGAAGACCTTCTCGACACGGGGAATTGCACGTGCCAGGACCTGAGCAGCACCACCGATCGCGTGGAGGTAGACCGCACCTGAGTTGCCCAGACCCGCGAGGGTACGCCCCGCCATGCCGCCCTTCCCAATGACGCCCCTGAGACCATAACGGGCGATGACATCCGCCTGATAGGGCTCTTCCCGGATCGATGTGGTCGGTCCCGCTGCAACGAACTCCCAACTACCGTCGTCCTTCTGGTTGACAACCGGACCGCAGTGATAAATCACGCTGTCCTTCATGAATGGGGCAACCTCCTCACGGTAGTCTTCCATCAACCATTTGTGGGCCGCATCGCGGCCGGTGATCATCCGACCGCTCAATTCGAGGAAATCACCAACTTTGAGATTCCGAATACTCTCTTCACTGACCGGAAGCTTCAGCTCAGCCATGTCAGGCCTCCTTCCTCGTCAATCTGAACGATCGCCCGACGGTCGGCCCAACACATGTAGGTCACCGTGACGAAGTAGCATGCCGGCAACCGATCGAGAACACCGATCTTGACGCCGAGAACCGTTGTCTTCCCTCCGAAGCCCATCGGACCAATGCCCAACTCGTTGGCTTCTGCCATGAGCCTCTCCTCGAGTTCGGCCAACTCGGGGTTGGGATTGGTATCACCGAGGGACCTGAGCAACTGCTCTTTGGAATGTTCGAAGGACGAAACCCGATCGCCACCAATGCAAATGGCCAACACACCCGGGGCGCAACCCTTGCCCTGGGCCTGGACGACCGCGTCGAGAACCACTCTGCGGACCCCCTCGAGATCCCTGCCGGCCTCCAGTCCGGTGTCCGGCAGTTTGTACTGAGTACCAACGTTCTCGGAGCCTCCGCCCTTGAGTATCATTCTGACTTCCAGGCCGGGACCGTCCCATTCTTCGAAATGAATGGATGGAATCGCCCTCCCGGTACCGTTGCCGGTATTGCGACCGGTCAGTGTATCGACCGCGTTTGGACGCAGGTACTTCAGCTCGGTCGCACGGCGAACCGCCTCGGTGAAATCCTCCTCGAGCCTGCGAGTACTGACACCCACCGGATACTTGATCCATACCACCGGAGTCCCGGTGTCCTGGCACAGCGGCGCCGATGACTCCTCGGCCAATACAATATTGGTCAGAATAGTATCGAGGGCCTTCTGGGCAAGACTCCCATCCTCTTCAACATTTCGTCCTGCACGAATCGCCTCGACAACCTCGCCCGGCAGTTCGGTCGAAGCCCGTCTCACCAACTCGGTAAATGTTTCTTTGAGATCAACTTGTTCGAACATCAAACCTCCCTTGCCCGAAATCTCCAGGCTCTGTCATTCTACTCTCAACCCGGGCCAAGCGAAACCGGAATAGCTCTCAGCTCAGACCCCCAAAGCCTTGCCGATCTTCCGTCTCAGGATGATCATCTCAAGGGCCATACCCGTGACGTTTGCCGCTTCGATAATGTCTCTGACCGGAAGTCCGATCGTACTTTGACCCGGAATATCACCCATCAGAAAAGCAACCATCCGGTCCTGAACCCTGACCGGCACCAGCAGTACATCATGACTTAGGGGGTCTCCGAGACAGGCCACGACACTTTTGTTCAGTTCACCCGGAGGAATCGGTCCTTCATGTGGATGCCCACTGGCTGAGACGGTCGACATTATCGAGGGTAGTTTGAGGTCAATGGCAAAGGACTGCACATCCTCCAAAACCGGACCCATGCCTTCAACAAGCCAGCCGTGCGCCGTTTCCTTGTAGACCGAAAAAAGACAGATCCTGGTCAAGAACCGAGCTGCATACAAGAGGAGAGCTTCCCCAATACCGTCTCGGCTTTCCGCCGCGCACAGAGCCTTTTTGAGGCCGGCCTCATCCAGAAAACCCGGGGTACTGACCGCCGAAGGATCAACAACCGGAGCCAAACCGGGATACGTCGCATACATCACGCCAGGATCCTGCTCATCCCCGGCCCGCCGGGGCAAGCCCATCAAGTCGCCAACGGTCGGAAGGGCTCCGTTCCACAGATTCTCCCAGTCACAATCGACAGTGTCCGTACTCTCCGACCCACCATTGGCTTCAAATGCTTCAAAATTCCCAGCCCCTAGCCGCATCAGTGCAGCCTCGAGTGCCGCCTCGGTCACTACAAACGGATCAATATCCAGCCCGGTTACCATGCGAATTTCCTCGATCACAGCATCGTCACGGGGATTGATCAGCGCGACCTGCAAAGTCCGATGGAACTTTGCAAAGGGAACGGCATGGAGGCGCTGTGCAATCTTGATCGGGAGCAACCCCATGACGTCAACGGCAGCTGCCTCAAGGCTCTCTCGGGGCACCGGAGGCCGGCCAGTCTGCTCAGCCAAGGCGCCCAGTAACTGTTTCTCCGTAACGAAACCGAACCGCAGCAGCTGCGTTCCCAGCCGACTGCGATGGCGATGGCAGGCTTCGAGTGCCGTATGGAGCTCTCCCACCGAAGTCACACCCTTTTCAAGCAGAATCTCACCCAGTTTTTTCATAATCATCTCGAGCTTTCATCATACAATGCCTTGGAGTTCGTGAACATCTTGGTCATCACCAATCCGTCCTCACCGTCGGCATAATAGCCCGGCCTAACACCAACAGTGTGGTAGCCCATGTTCAAATAGAATGCCTGCGCTCCAGTGTTGGATTGCCTGACCTCAAGAGTGACTGTCTCCCCACCCTCTCTGGCGACAAAGGCCTCGGCGCTCTCCATCAGGCGTTGTGCCAGACCCTGCCGCCGGAAACCCGGACAGGTGGCGACCTTCAAGACGTGAAGATCGAGGTACTGCCACGCGCAGAAAAGATAGGCCACCAGCTGACCTCCAGAATCCGTCAGGACTCGACAGTATCGACGAGGCGCTTTTATTTCGGCAGCAAAGAAACGTCCCGGCCAGGCATCTGTAAAACACTCCCGTTCGGCTTCCTCGAGGGCCGATTCATCCCCCCGGAGAGCATTTCTTTCGGTAAAACGGCTCATACCCGACCACCGTGAATTGCAGGCCCCTCGACGTACAACGGCTCAATATCCTGTGAAACCAATCCAGCGTCAGCCAAACGAATCAGTGCTTCACCCGTCGATCGGACCGGAGCCATCCGCCGAGCCTCTCCCAATGGTAGGGCCTCGGCACCAATCCAGGGACCTCGACCGGGAAGATCGGCCAAGCGCAAAATCTCCAAATCAGTGGTGGGCTCGGGAACAGGCTCCTCATCGAGCACGAACTCTCGGGCATAGACTTCGCCTCGCCGACCCGGCTGGGCGGCCCACACCTTGCCTGGACCGTCGATACGGGCGGCCTGAGCCATCAGAGAATCGTAGGCCAGAATGCGACAGCCCAGCGCCGCGGCCAGGCCCCTTGCGGTCGCGAGACCGGAGCGAATTCCAGTGAACGAGCCCGGGCCACGACTGACAATGACCGTGGACAACTCCTCCCTGGCAATGTCCGCATCCTCAATCAGAAGATCGACCGCGGCCAATAAGAGACTCGACCGCCGCCTTACACCACCGAGCCGAATGACCGACGTGGCCTTCAAGGGTGGACCGGAAAGAGCGACCTCCATCTGGGGGCCGCAGGTCACGATTGAAAGCGTCAGACTCATGGGCAGAGTGTAACCTGATCTATGGGCTGGGGGGTTAAGGGTTGGGGTTTGGGGCAGTAGCACAGAAAACCCGAGCCCGAGCCCGTTACCGTTATCGTTCCCGCCACGATGCGGGGCAGGAGCCCCGCGCCCTTTTTGTGCCTTTCTTGTGGCTATTCCCTTGTTTTTGCAAGAGGCTCAGCTGACAGCTCCCACCTATCTCGGGGTCAAAACCAACTCGGCCCTGGTTTCCGCCTCGATCATCTGCCGGGAAAAAGGCAGGGTCCTGCCTCTGAGGCCCAGCCAATCACTGAACTGGTCTGCGACATGAGGCGACCACGGCCGGCCAGACTGTCCGAGGGGAAGTACCAGGATCGACCGGTCCCAGTCGCCGACATCAGCAACAAACCGCATTGACGGGATGGCCATCACGGCAAATGGCTTGGCGATGTCCCAGTAATGAGCATTGACCGTCGTTCCGTCCCCGGCAACACCCACCGGATGACGGTGCCCACCCAGGCGCAAGAGCGCCCCAACCAGGGGGAAATCATTAAGAACGTGTGAGAAATCGACCTGATGGACGTCCCCCCAAACGGTGGAGTGATCCAAAAGGTCCAGGCGATCGAGGCATCGGTCGATGATCGATTCCCGATCCTCAACGGTCTCGGTCCGAACATCGTCCCACCACGCCTCCGAAAGCCCACCGGCCAACAAGCGGAGAACCCTCTCCGCATCGAAGGGCGTCGCCTCGAGGCCCAGGTCGAGGGCCTCATCCTGCCCAACTTCACGAGCCAGTTCGAGAATCAACCTGCTGAAGAGAAGAGGCTCTACCCGATTGACATCCATGCGTCCGTCCCACCCCAGCAATGCCATGGAGGTCGGGCCACCGTGGCGCTCGAGATCCGGCCAGAGGGCTTTCAGAAACGCAACCGCACGTCCGGACATCACATCGCCCTGGAGATCCAGACAGGAGTCGATATCCCAGTCGGTCTTCGCCGCCAGCAGGTTTCGGATCCTCCGAATACGCCACGGCGCCGCAAAATCGGCTGGAAACGTCTGTTTGGGAGAATAATCCCCCTCACCAAAGAGATCGTGGTTAGCAGTCCCGACGAAGCCTTCGTCCGGGTCCAGCATTCGGGGGTTCTTGGAAAATTCTACGAGCCCCTTCCAGGACCAGGCACTGTCACTCCCCGGCGACGGCAATCTGCCGGCCCCTCGGCCACGGCGCGGCCGCCTCCCGACGACCTGATGCAGGATATGTCCCTCGACGTCAGCGGCAACCAGATTCATCGAAGGACCGGCCGCATCACTCCACGCAGCTGCGACATCCTCGACACCGTCGGCCCGCACCATCCGAAGGAAGGCGTCAACGACACTGGGACCTTGGAGAGCGGTCCACGCAAGGGCCAACGTCGAGTCAAAGGTGTCACGGACGATCGGTCCGTGTCGCGAAAATCGGACCTTCATCGTCTCGGGCTCCGAACGCCACCGAATAGCTATCGTCTCGGTCACCGTTCTCAAGGGGATCCAACTGTCATCGACCAGTTCCCGATCCCGACTCTCATCCAGGGTCAATACGAACAAATCCTGGTCATCCATCATTGACATTGTGAATCCCCAGGCGACCCGATTATTGTGACCGATCAAGACACCTGGATTACCGGCTATCGAAGCCCCAACCGCATGGATCCCCGGGGCCCTGAGACCAACGGCATACCAGGTTCCCGGAACCGCAACCCCAATGTGGGGATCGTTTGCCAGAAGAGGTCTTCCGGTCGCCGTTCTCGCCGGACTGATCGCCCAGCTATTCGACCCTCCCCCGAAGGGCGGCATGATTGCATCATCCTCCTCAGGAGGTCTGGATGGCAGATCCACCGGCGGAATCCACCGTCGCTGCTCTTCAGGTCCCCAACCCCACAGATCAACAGCATGATCACGCCCCAAATGAGTCATTTCGACCGACCGGGTGATCTCATCCCCCATCGCCCAGGTCAGGTTGAGTTCCAGCAAGAGCGCAACGGAGAGACAGTCTTCAACCCCCCATTCGACGGGCTCGATGCCAAGCATCCACAGCTCCGGAGCAATCCAACGACCGTAGTCTCTCAGCGCAGCGTTGACACCGTCGGAGTACCGTTGGAGGGTTTTGCGGACTCCATCGTCAAGCGCTGCCGCCTGACGACCGGCCGTCGCAGCCAAACGCAGAGTCCGCATCTTACGATCCGTTGGAAGAGCAGCCTCGCCAAAGACTTCGGACAGTCGGCCGGCCGCCATTCTCCGGCCGAGATCCATCTGGAAGAACCGGTCCCGGGCATGGACGTACCCTTGAGCGAGCCACAGATCTTCTACGGTCGCGGCATCGATATGAGGCACTCCCCGCCCATCGAGAGCAATCGTCACTTGATCCCGAATGCCGCGGATTTGAACCAGTTCCCGGCCTGATTCCGGGAGGCGGGATTGGTGAGAGTAGAACCTGATGTGTCCGAGAAGCAGGACCGGGAGCAAAATTAATGCGACAAGCAGAACCACAAAAACAAGACGCCGACGACCGTGCATGCGGGGAGTGTAACCCAATAAAACCGGAACAAAAACGGAGCGCTACAAAAACCAACCGGCGCGAAGCGCCCCTCGCGATGAGCCTGGCCGGATTGGCCTCTTTGCCGCCAAGAACCACAGCAAACTCTGAGGGCCAATACGGACCAGGCTCATCGCGCCACAAGCCCCTTCCGAAAGACCCTGTACCTCTTATACAACTCCCCATCCATCAGTCGAATGGTCCCCTTGATCAGTTCGTTGTCTTCGAGGATCCAGGAGTACTCACACCAGGAGTATCCGAGCCTCAGCGCCACCTCAAGCCCCTCAGCGATCAGGACCCCCTCGAGACCACGTTTCCGATGCTCGGCCTTGACTCCAAGGGTAATCAGTCGCAATCCCTCCATGTCCGAGGCCTTGGTCCGAGTCAGGTGTTTGAGTGTTTTCAGCGGGTGACGCCACGGCGAGCCATCGAAGTCCTTCAGAACTGGATTCCAATCGGGGAGGCACAACAGAAAGCCTGCCGGCTCACCGTCGATGAAGGCAAAACGGAGCAACCCGGGCTCGACCAGAGGCTTGAGCTCAGCGGCGAGCACCTTGATCTCACCGTCATTCATCGGAACAAAGCCCCAGTTCTTTTCCCAGGCGGTATTGTAGATCTCTTGGACCGCACGGACTTCGCCGTCGAAGTGCTTGAGATCGGCCCCTCGAGTCTCCATACCCGGATTGCGTTTCCTCGTTCGGTTCGCCAACTTCTGCAGCCGCTCGAGGCTCCGGCCCTGCACCGGGGACACAAAGGCCAGAAGGTCCTTCGCCTTGTCGTATCCTGCACCCTCGACCAGCCCCGGATAATACGAAGGATTGTAGGTCATCATCACCACGGGAGGACGTTCGAAACCGTCGATCAGGAGGCCACACTCGTAGTTCGTCGAGGGATTGAACGGACCGAGCACCGCATCCGATCCTCGTTGCCGGCCCCATGATTCGACGGCCCCGAAAAGTGATCGAGCCACATCACCATCATCAATACACTCAAAAAATCCGAAGTGGACCTCATTTGACGAGTGAAACCGGTTAAACCCGTGGTTGAGGATAGCCGCGATTCGTCCGACGACGCGCCCCCCTCTCCACGCCAGGAAGAGTTCAATCTCTGCGCTATTTTCCGAATAGAATGGGTGTTTCGCCACGTCCAGAATCTGACGGACGGCAGCCTTCAGCGGAGGAATCCACAGCGGGTCGTGGCTGTACAGGGACCACGGCAGATTGACGAATGCTGACCGGTCGGAACGGCCCTCCACCGCCCTGACGATGATGCCGCCTGGATCCGCCTCGCTCATGCCCCGATAACACCCATCTGCCGGCCCACGACAGCGATCGCCTCGAGAGCTCGGTCCAAGTGTTCGGTCGTGTGGGTCGCCATCAGGGATGTCCGGATCATCGCTCGACCTTCCGGGACTGCCGGCGAGACGACCGGATTGACGAAGACCCCGGCCTCTTGGAGCTGCATGGTGAACCGAAAGGCCACCTCGTCGTCTCCGACCAGGAGAGGGATAATCGGCGATGCCGACTCCCCAGTATCGAACCCGAGTCGTTGGACCTCATTCATCAGATACCGCGTATTCTTTAACAGCCGTTCCCTCCGCTCGGGTTCACGCTCGATGATCTCGATTGCCTTGAGAACCGACGCTACCGACGCCGGAGGCGGCGCCGCCGAGAAGATCATGGGGCGAGCCTTGTGCTTGATGAAATCGATGACCTTTGCATCACCCGCCACAAAGCCGCCAACCCCGGCCAGTGCCTTGGAGAAAGTCCCCATCACCAGGTCTACTTGATCTTCGACTCCGAAATGTTCAGCCGTTCCTCTGCCGTTGGCACCCATCACACCAACCCCATGGGCGTCGTCTACCATCAACCGAACACCGAATTGGCGTTTCAATTCTGCGATCCTCGGAAGGTCCGCAAGGTCACCCTCCATGGAAAAAACTCCATCTACGACGATCATCCCACCACCGTCGGATCCGATGCTCCGAAGACGTTCCTCCAGACTGTCCATGTCGTTGTGCCTGTACTTGAGTGCCCTACCGAACGACAGGCGAGCCCCATCCAGAATGCACGCATGATCCAGGTTGTCCAGGATCAAGGTATCGGAGCGCTCGGCGATGCAGGGCAGCACACCCAAGTTGACCTGAAATCCCGTCGAAAAGGTAACCGCCTGCTCTCGACCCATGAACCGTGCCAGTGCCTCTTCCAACTCCTCATGAATTGCCAGAGTGCCGTTGAGAAATCGCGAACCGGCGGTGCCACTGCCGTAGATGTTCAAAGCATCCTGTGCCGCTTCCTTGACCTCAGGGTGAGAGGTAAGACCCAGATAATTATTGGATCCGAGCATGATCACTTCGTGCCCGTTCATGCGCACGACTGGGTCCTGGCCGGACCGAATCGTCCTAAAATAAGGATAGAGTCGACTGGCCCGAAGGTCATCTACGACCTTGAAATCATGGCATTTCTGGAAAATATCCACATTGATCTCCCGCACCGGTTCTCAGAAGGACCGTGATCCACAACCTCATCTCAAGAATCGGCGTTCCGCAGCGAGTTCTCATCTCTGCGGCAGGCCATTCTAGCATTGGCAATTCTTCTCTGAATCGTCCCCGTAAATCTTTGGACACCTTGAGAAGAATTGCATTGAAGGGAGAATTGCAGAAAATGAGGGGACCGTGACTAAAGCCACCCGATCTCTCGGTACCACTGCCAGGTCATTCGGGCCCCTTCGTCGAAGGGAATGGGGGGATCGAGACCCAATTGATCGATACTGGTTCGAGTTTCCAGCACCCAGTGTTTCGCCAATATTTCGCCGACCTTGTCCCGGCTGAGAGGAATCCTGCGAAGGCCCATCATCCTCAAACCCGAGGCGCCGGCGCCGGCGGTCTTGAGAATCCATGGTGGGATACGAACCAATCGGGCACGCAGATCACCAGACTCCGCAATCTCTCGAAGCATTGTATCCATCAATATTCCTTCGGTGGCCCCGACGTGGTAGATGCCCGTAGCCCGGCCCACCGCTGCAACTGCAATGACCGCCCTGACAACATCTCCGACATGGGCAACCGTCAACCACCGCTCGCCGGAGGGCGCAGCCAGCAGGCCCCGAGAAGCCATCCGAAAGAACTCGAAAACGTCGCTGTCGCGGGGGCCGAAGATGGCCGGAGGGCGAAGAACGGCCCACCGACCACCGAACCTTCGAACCACGAGTTCCGCAGCCGCCTTGGATCGCCCATAGGCCGAAATCGGCCTGGGTTCAATATCGACCGTCGCCCCGCGCTCGGCATCGGCAGGCCCAACCGCTGCCTGGGACGAGACGTGAATAAACCGCGCATCGGGCGCATGCCGATCAACCGAAGCGAGCAATCGCATCGTTCCATCCCGGTTTCCGATCATGAAATCACTTTCGGTCGCACCCCTCAGAACTCCGGCAAGGTGCACGACAGTTCCAGCACCCTTCACCAGTTGGTCAAGGGCTTCGGTGTCCTCGAGATTGCCTTCGACCCAATCCACTAGACGATCGGCAATCCACCGAGGCGCAGCGGCATTCCGAACGAGGACCCGGGGACGAATTCCGGCGGCACACAGCGTGTCAATCAGATGGGAGCCAACGAACCCCGTGCCCCCAGTAAGGGCGATCGGTTGGGGCAATGCCTGCAACCAGGAAGCCACTGTGTCGGGTGACACCAGGGGGTTCTCGGGACAGAAGATCGGGTCGACGGAGGTATCCCGGCGGGTCATGAGCTTGTCGATCCACCCTTCGTCTTGGGAAAATACCGTACGTCCGGAAGATGCTCGAAGTCCGAATCTTGGGTCCAAATAACACATTCTGAGGCCTGGGCCGTGGCCAGGATGATGCCATCAGGCATTGGGAGACTGTGCTGAAGGCTCAGCTTCGCAGCCTTCATTGCAATGCTCGTTGAAAGATCAACAACCGTACCTTTCTGCATCGCAGCCACGGCTTGAAACGCCTCGTTTTCGCCAGATTCGCGCAGCACCACCTTGAAAACCTCATAAATAGTAATCACCGGCACAACCAGAGATTCCGGATCTTGAAGCGGAAGCGCAAATTGACCCGAGTTCGCTCCCCCCGAAAAATACTCAAGCCAACCCGACGAATCAACAATATTCACGGCCTGTCACCCTCGCGAATAAAATCTGTATTGATCCCCTTGAGGAATCCATGAAGCTCAGATATCGTTCGATCAGGAATGAGTTCTATTCGCCCATCAAATTCCATGATCTTCAATTTCTGACCGGGGCGAAGATGCAGAGCATCTCTGATCAGTTTTGGGATGACAATCTGAAATTTTGGCGAAACCGTAACGGTCTGCATGACACTCTCCTTATCGATACCTTTCTCGTATTACGATAGCGGTATCGATGCCAATGCGTCAATTTCTGAAACCAGAACAGGCTCGGGCTCGGGCTCGGGCTCGGGCTCGGCAAAGCATTTCAGCTTCCCTGCTTCCTAGCGTCAATCCAATCCCACGTACTCCGCCCACGATGTCGAAGTCTCCCAGACCCGGATCCGCTCCAGTTCCAGACCCTCGGGAATCCGGTAACGTTCCTGCGAACGTTCCTTGACCCACCCACCTTCGGCCATCCGCTCGGCAATACGTTGATACAACCACCGCGCCAGAACCTCGGTCGTCGGATCCTGGGCCTCGAAGAGGAGAATACGTTCTCCGATCTCGGAGAGGCCTCGGGCGTAGAAATCCTCGGAATTGAGGGCCATGGCGTGATCCAGACCCTCGATGAGATCCAATACCAGCATTTTCAAGGCCTTGTAGTCACAGACCATGTCGTTATCGTCCAAATGACGGCCCCTGGCAACGACCTCAATCCTCAGGCTGTGACCGTGTGGAAATCGGCACTTCTCCGGATGTTTGGACAACCGGTGCCCGTATTCGACCTCG
Organism: Thermoanaerobaculales bacterium; assembly: GCA_029932545.1. GTDB lineage: Bacteria > Acidobacteriota > Thermoanaerobaculia > Thermoanaerobaculales > Sulfomarinibacteraceae > DAOWGJ01. The sequence continues at coordinate 17,640 of JAOZPW010000009.1, forward strand.
AATGTCTTGGCAATTCTGAAATAACTCATGACTCACACTCCGCGGCGACCCCCGAAAAGGTCCAGATGCAACCGCGGAGTGTAGCGGAAGCCATGTTCCAGGCACAAGGCGGCAACGATTGCAGCGGTCCGAGCGACCTCGACGGGGGTACGACCTTCCGGCATCAAGAGGATCCGATTGCACTCGACAGGAGGCATTTGCTCAAGGAGCTGACGAATGTCAAACACATCCCCACCGTTTCGGACGACGAATTTCAACTGAATGACTGGAAACCGGAGGATCAAGGCTCTCAGAGGCTCGACATCGGCCCGAATGCGCCGATGACGTTCATACCATCGCCCCTTCGGATCCGAGTTGGCCGTCTTCGGAGACGCCGAAAGCAGGTCACAGATAAAATCCGGCGCCACCGTCCCCGCTGTCTCCACGGTGATGTGGAATCCCTCAGAGGCCAACGCCCGGGTCAACAGACCGATCTCGCGCTGCAGCAGAGGTTCACCACCTGTTACCACGACATGCCGAACGCCTGATCCAGAGGCTTCGGTAACCAGGTCGGCAACCGAACGTCGGACGCCCTCCGGACTCCACGACGTATAGGGGGTGTCACACCACGAGCAGCGGAGATTACAGCCGGGGGTCCTGATGAAGAACGACGG
>JAOZPW010000009.1:18302-27192 GCA_029932545.1 Thermoanaerobaculales bacterium
CATACCAACCAGGGTTCCCTCGCCCTGAAGGCTTTTAAAGGTCTCTGAGATCAACACCCGGATAGAGTAGCGGAAGCTGCCTCCGGCGACCAGCTCTCAGGCAGTACAACGAGGGGGAGCAGGGGGGAGGGGGAGAAGCGTGGGCTTTGCCCACCATTGTCACACCAATTCTTCTGTTCCCTCGCGAGACTACTCGAACACGGCAACACCGCCAACTTCACCACCCCCTCATCCTCATCACCTTTCATCCTCAGGCTTCTGTAAAATCACCGCATGTCGAACCCATTGATGCTCGTAGCCATCTGGATCACCGCCGAAGTCGCCGCTGTCGCCTGGCTCCTCAGCGCCATTGGCCGTGATCGACGCATGATGCAGTGGTTGGCCAAACCCACGGCCTCCGCCATCTTCGTAGCTCTGGGCCTGATGAGGGCGGACTTCGGCTCGGCTTTCGACATGTGGATGGTCACTGGCCTTATCCTGGGAATGGCCGGAGACGTGCTCTTGATCGAACAGAAAACCTTCCGCTGGGGTCTCCTGACTTTTCTGGCCGGCCACGCGGCCTACATCGTTGCCTTCGACAGGGCCCAGTCCTGGTCGTCATGGTCACTCCTCGTACTGGTGCCATTGGTCATCGCGGCCGTGGCCGTAACCCGATGGCTATGGCCGCATGCCTCTTCGATGCGGGGCGCAGTGTTGGCCTACATCGTCGTCATCAGCCTGATGGCGTGGGGCGGCATCGCCCTTTCACTCTCCGGAGCACTGCCGATCAGCGTGGGAATCGGGGCCTCCTTGTTCTTCCTCTCGGACCTGGCCGTGGCCCGGCACCGGTTCGTCAAGGCGGCCTTTCTCAACAGGGCCATCGGACTGCCCGCCTACTACGCGGGACAGATGCTTTTGGCTCTAGCAATCGGGGCGGTAGGTTGAGGCGTCCCGCATATCGAGTTCTTTCAGGATGGATGGTCTGGCCCCTTGAGGAAAAAGACCTCGGCGGCCTCATGCCCACTGCCAAGACTCGATTGCTGACGGTGTCGCCGAGCGTTGCCAGGTATCGGCTTTCTTCGAAACGACGGCTCGGTCGGGGGGCCTGCTGGTGAAGAAAGCCGTACCAGGCACACGCCGTCCGAGAGGGGGCGCTCTTGATTTTTGAGATTGTCATCGGCTTCAGGTGCCATCCATCTGCGCTACCCTGTCGCCGGGCACCCAGCCTCTGGAGAGATTGATGCGAAACCTCATGGCATTCTTGGTTCTACTGTTTCTCGCGACGACACCCGTCATGGCCCAAACCAACTGGGGCGGGCGAACGTCCGCAGGCGAGTGGGCTTTTTCTCGAGGAGATTTTGACCGGGCCGGGGAGGAGTTTCGGGCGGCACTGGAAATAGCCCAGGACTTCCCCGAGGGTGATGTCCGTCTCGAAGAGAGCCTGCGAAATCTCGGTCGACTCTACGAACATCAGGGCCTCTTCGACAAGGCCGAACCGATGTTCATCTTGCTGCTCGCAGTTGAAGAGAACCGTGCTGGACCGGAGTCCCCAGAAATTCTGGACACGCTGATTGCACTGGCCAGAGTGGCCGTACCTTCCGGCGACCATCCGGTGGCTCTCGAGAGCCTGGAGCGCTTCGTGGCTATCGCCGATACCGAGGGAATCATGGATGATGACCGGCTCCGCATCGTACTGGCCTCCCTGACCAGAATCTACCTCATTGAAGAAAAGGGCGAAAAGGCGGTCGAGACCCAGAGGCGGGCGGCGACAATGGCCCTCGCCAATCCCGGTCTTGAGCCGGGAGAACAGGCCGCCGCCCTCGAAAGCCAGGCCCAACTGGAGATCAGATTCGGTGATCCCCAGGCGGCAACCCCACTGATCGAGCAGGCGGCAACCCTGCGGCGAGATGCAGATCCATCCGCCCTCATCGATGCCGGCTACCTTGACGCTGTGCGAACCGCCCTGGCTGAGGGAGAGAGAGAGGCAGCTGCCTCCCTATTCGAGGCTTTCAGAAATGCTGCGCCGGAAGCTGGAACAACGATGGAAACAGCTCGACTCAATGGCGACATAGCGTGGGCCGCGGTTCGGCGCGACAGCGCCAACCTCGTCGACCTGACGGCGGTATCTCAGGATCCGGCGGCCCTTCAAACGGCGGCCGAGGCATTGGCATTGCTGGACACCCTCCAACAGGCGGAAGAACCGATGGATCCAACGGCCCATCTTGAGACACTGAGTCGCCTCGCCAGAGTCACCGTGATGCAGGGGGATCTGGAGTCTGCGACCCTGATTCAGAAACGGGTAATCTCTCTCCTGACCTCGACCACCGGCACCTCATCCCAGCCAACCCGGAAGGCATTGCGAGGCGAAATCGATCTCCTGCTGGCTCAGAAACGAAATGCCGAGGCCGCCGATACCAACGGAGCCTTGATCTCGGCCCTGGAACAGTCGTGGGGCAGCGATGACCCCCGCCTCCTGCCCAGTCTCCGGCTTCAGTACGATCTGCTCAAAGAAGCAAGGCGAAAAAAGGAGGCCAAAGTGATCAAGAAGAGGATTAATAAGCTGGATTGACGGCTCGTTTCCTGGTTTGCCGGGACCACCGGGCAACGAATGAATGAAACTGGAAACCTGTGGATGGAGAAGAGTTGTGTCCCCTATCTCTCCCCCATTTCTTTGCTAATTTCCTCTTTGTGGTCTTCGGGGCCGGTCGATTCCACTTTAGTTCCGACTCCGCCGGGTTGGTTTCTGTATACTCCACCGCCATGGAGAGGGCCTAGCTTGGCCGAGGCTTCACTCCATCAGATTTCTGGAGGACCTGAGTTGTTGAAGATGCTGATCGCTCGCTCTGCAAAGGCAACCATTGTTGGCGCCGGAGTCCTGTTATTTTTGTCCACAGCCTCCCCTGCCGATGCCTACGTTGGCCCGGGCGCCGGATTCGCCCTCCTGGGTTCGTTTTTTGTGATCTTTGCAACCATGATTCTGGCCGGAGTCTCATTGTTGATCCTGCCCTTCCGGACACTGTGGCGGATCATGAAGAGACGAACCAAGGTCAAGCCTCTCGTTCCCCGAGTGATTGTCGTCGGTTTCGACGGTCAAGACACCCGGATCACCGAGAAATTGATGGCCGAGGGCAAGATGCCCAATTTTTCGCGTTTGGCAGAGAGAGGGTGTTACAGCCGGCTTCGAACGACCTTTCCGTCGATTACACCGGTCGCATGGTCGTCTTTTTCCACGGGTGTCAATCCCGGCAAGCACAATATCTTCGATTTTCTCGACCGGGACCCTCGAACGTATCTTCCACGGCTTTCTTCGGCATACATCGGATCGGTTGACCGCTTCTTGAAGATTGGGAAGTACCGCATTCCTCTTGCAAAGCCCGAGATTCGACTGCTGAGAAAGTCAAAAGCATTCTGGAAAGTGCTCGGCGAGCACAATATCTGGAGTACGATCCTCAGAGTTCCCATTACCTTTCCTCCGGAACGTTTTTACGGGGCCCAACTCGGGGCAATGTGTATTCCTGACCTCCTTGGAACCCAGGGCACTTTCATGCTCTTCACCACCCGGCCCGAGTCGGAGGCTTTCCAGGAAGGCGGCATGCGCCTGGACCTCAAAGGGGATGGCGATCAATGGAAAGGCACGGTCAAGGGTCCTGAGAATATTATGATCGCAGGCAATCCACCGTTGGAACTGAGTTTCCAATTGGAAATTGACCGAAAAGAACAGACAGGCCGACTGACTGTCGGTAGTGAGCAGGTTGATCTCAAGCTCGGCGTTCTCAGCGAATGGGCCAAACTGGAGTTCAAGGTCGTTCCCGGAATGAAGGTCGCCGGACTGTGCCGGATGATGCTGACCGAAATGGACGACCATGTCTCCCTGTATCTCTCGCCGATCAACATCGAACCGGAGAAGCCGGCCATGCCGATTTCCCACCCCGGCTATTACAGCACCTACTTGGAGAAACGCATCGGACCCTATGCAACTCTTGGACTGGCTGAAGACACCTGGGCCCTCAACGAGAAGGTCACCAATGACCAAGCCTTCTGGACCCAGTCTCAGGACGTCGAACTCGAACGTGAGAAAATGTTTTTCGCAGCCCTCGACCGTCTCCGAAAGGGCTGCTTGGTCACTGTCTTCGACGCCACGGATCGCATTCAGCACATGTACTGGCGCTATTCCGAAAAGGGACATCCGGCCGCCCAAGACACGGACAATCCCGAATTTGCCGATGCGATCGAGAAACATTACCTCCTCAATGACTCCTTGCTGGGCAGAGTTTTGGATCGCCTCAACGACGATGACGCGCTCTTCGTCCTGTCGGATCACGGATTCACTTCCTTCAGGCGAGGCGTCAACCTCAATGCCTGGCTGCTGCAAGAAGGCTACCTCCACCTTAAAGAGGACGCCGATGGAACCAGCGAGTGGTTGCAGGATGTCGATTGGTCGAGGACCAGCGTCTACGCGGTCGGCCTGGTAGGGATCTTCCTCAACATCAAGGGGCGGGAGGAGCACGGTATCGTCGCCCCCGGGGAAGAGGTCGAAAAGTTAAAAATGGAACTCCAGCAGAAACTGGCCGGATTCGAGGACAGGGAGAAATCGGAGATCGGAATCAACGAGGCTTTCGACACCGACCTGATCTACCGCGGACCCTACAAGGGCAACGCGCCCGACCTCCTGATCGGGTACAACCACGGCTACCGGATCTCATGGGATTGTGCGGCCGGCAAGGTTGCGGGCGCCGTGTTTGAAGACAACATCAAGGCCTGGAGTGGTGATCACATCGTCGATCCCCGCCTTGTGCCCGGAATCTTCTTGAGCAATCACAAGATCAACAACGACGATCCGTCCATTGTGGATCTGGCGCCGACAATCTTGACGCTTTTCGGCCTACAGCCGGCGCCCCATATGGAAGGATCATCTCTCTTGGATCCCGCCGATATCACACCGGCAAAGAACTGACACAAGGAGCCATCATGTTTTCGAGCGCCAAAATCAAACTGGACAAATCACTGGTAGACCGCATTCGAAAATTTTCGGAGATTGCCGGTTACGCTTCCCCCGAAGAGTTCATCACCCACGCTTTGGAAAAGGAACTGGCCCACCTGGAAGATGCCGACTCTGAAGAGGAAATCAAGAAGAGGCTCCAGGGCCTCGGCTACATGTCCTGAGGCGGACCCTGACCCCATGGAATTTCTCAACGCCATCCTCCGCGCAGTATTTGACGCTATCCAGAACCCACTTGCCTCGGTACCGGCATGGGTTGGTATTTTGCTGTGGTCCATCCCGGTAACGGTATTCGCCCTCTGGATCTTCAAAATCACTTCCAACCAGGATCGGATCACCGCGGTCAAGGCGAAGATTTATGCATGTCTATTCGAGATCCGCCTCTTCAACGACGACATACGGGCGATCTTCCGAGCTCAATGGGAAATCCTCGGCCACGTCCTTCACTACCAGATGCTGGCTCTCAAACCAATGATCTGGATCTTTCCGCCACTGATCCTGATCATGATTCAGCTTCATGCCTTTTACGGATTCAGAGGTCTCGAACCCGGTGAGAGCGCCATTGTGACCGCGACCATGAAGGCCGAGGATACCAGCCGGCCTGATGTCGAGCTTCAGGTCCCAGAGGGTGTCAGTCTGGAAACACCCGGCGTCTGGGCGCCTGATCTCCACCAAATGGCTTGGCGCATCAAGGCGGAGAGAGCCGGCAGCTTTCAGCTCAGCCTGGAACACCTGGGCACAAGCCAGAGTAAGGGACTTCACGTCACACAATCGGCGGTTCGTTTGTCTCCCGAACGTCCCTCCAGGGCCTTTTTTGCTCAGTTGGAGTGGCCCTCGGAAAAACCGCTGCCTGCAGGCTCCTCACTGGACACAATTACCCTGAGCTACCCCGAAGCCCGTTTGGGCTTCTTGGGTTTCGAGATGGAAAGCCAGTGGGCCTGGATGATCCTCTTCTTCGTATTGACCATGATCATCGGCATGGTAATAAAATCACCGATGGGTGTGGAAATCTAACTTGAGAGATCCAAAGATAATTGCCAGCGCGGGCGCCATATGCCTTGCCGCTGCACTCTGGGGCCTTGACGGTGTCGTCCTGACACCCCGCCTTTCCGGAATACCGGTCCTCTTCGTGGTCTTTCTGATTCATGCCGTGCCCTTCCTGGTGATGCAGCCAATTCTCTTCTCGACGTGGCGGGAACTGGCAGTGATGGGCCGGAAGTCGTGGTGGGCTCTGGTGGTCGTATCGGCGACCGGTGGCCTCGTCGGCACCATCGCCATCGTCAAAGCACTTTTCCTGGTGCAGTTCGACATGCTCAGTGTGGTGGTCGTCCTGCAGAAGCTACAGCCGGTCTTCGCGATCTCACTGGCCGCTGTTTTGCTCAAGGAACGAATCACCGGAAAATTCCTCGCCAAGGCGACGATTGCTCTCGGCGGTGGCTACCTTCTGACGTTTGGATTGAATGCACCAAGGGTCGCCGGTGGAAGCAACCTCGTTCTCGCTGCCGCATTGGCACTGCTTGCCGCCGCCTGCTTCGGCGCCGCAACTGCCCTCAGCAAGATGCTGATCGGCGGCGTCGATGTTCGAACCGCCACTTTCGGTCGCTACGGCGTGACCGCCGGCCTGGCCCTGATCACCTGCCTTGTTGGAGGCGTTGGACTGCCCTTCGAACGGGTCACCCAGACCCAGTGGTTCATCATCATCATCATCGGCATGACCTCGGGGACGACCGCCCTGGTGCTCTACTACTGGGGCCTGCAACGAATCCGGGCCTCCGTCGCCACCATCTGCGAACTCTGCCTGCCCCTGAGCGCTATCATCCTGGATTACGTAGTTAACGGAACCGTTCTCCGTCCGATCCAGTGGTTCGGCGCCGTGGTTCTTGTGGGGGCAATTATGAGCATCACCCTGGCAAAGAACGGGCAGAAGCAGAGGGCTGAGACTGCCTGATCGCAACGGGCGATATCGGGGGTCTCCTGTCGGAGATCACTCTGGTACCATCTCGTCATGAGCGCTTTCCAACGTCTCCTGGGCTACATGCGTCCCTACTTCATGCAAATTGCAGCGGCTGCGATCATGCTTGCAATCGCCGGCGGGTTGATGTCGCTGGTGGTGGCAACTCTCAAGCCGATTGTCAACCAGGGGGTGCTCACTCAACCGGAAGCTACGGCCGCAGACGAACCGGAGAACCAGAACCTACTCGACCGTTTTGTTGAGAACCTCCCCGTCGAGGAGTGGTCGGCATGGCTGTACGAACGGCCGATGGCCCAGGTTCCTGTGCTGCTGGTCGTACTCTTCTTGATCCGCGGCATATTGCTTTACTTCGGCCAATATCTGACGACGAAGGCCGGAGCCGGCGTCATCCGGGATCTCCGCGCCGATCTCTTTTCGTCCCTGATCTTTCAGTCGCAGAGCTTCTTCCGAACCCACCAGACCGGTCAGGTAATGTCCCGCCTCCTCAATGATGTGGAACGGATCCAGCGCGTCTCTTCACGCGTACTCGCAGACCTGTTTCGAGTAGGGGCAATGGCTCCGGCCATGCTCATCCTGGTGCTGATCTATGACTGGCGATTGACCCTCTTCTCGCTGATTGTGTTGCCGGCCATGGGCTACCCCATGGCTCGTCTTGGGCGGCGTCTGCGCAAGGCATCCACCCGCTCCCAGGAGTCCATCGCTGAAGCAGCCAATCAGCTCAAGGAGACCGTCACCGGCATCAAGGTTGTGCAGGCATTCACAATGGAAGACATCGCCGTCAACCGCTTTCATCAGTCCCTGGCTCGCCTTTTCAAGGTTGATCTCCAGGCCGGCCGGGCCGCCGCGGCCTCCGGACCCATCGTCGAGGTCGTCGGCGCCATCGCGGGCGGCATCCTGTTCTACATTGCAGGCAGGAGCATCGCATCGGGCGCCGTGGATGCGGGCGACTTTGTGGTCGCGCTCGGGGGACTCACCTTTCTCTTCATGTCCATACGCCGCCTCAACTCGGTTAACGTCGAAATACAACAGGCACTGGCTGCGGCAGTTCGGGTCTTCGAGATGATGGATTGCCGGCCGGACGTCTCCGACGCACCTGACGCGGCGCCCTTCGAGGGACAACCCCGGGAAATCAGCTTCGAGAACGTGGATTTCACCTACGCGGCGAGCGACGGTCCGGCACTTTCGGGTATCAACCTGAGGCTTCGGCGCGGGGAGATGGTCGCGCTGGTCGGCCCCTCGGGCGCGGGCAAGAGCACCCTGGCAAACCTGATGCTCCGATTCGCCGATCCCACCTATGGCACAGTCTCGATCGATGGGCGGGACCTGCGTGGCCTGACCCTGGATTCGCTGCGCTCCAACCTCGGCCTGGTCACCCAGGAAACAGTATTATTCGACGCCACAGTTCGCAGCAACATATCAGCGGGGCGCGACAACGTACCTTTGGAGAGGATCCGAGAGGTTGCATCCGCCGCCCAGGCTGATGAATTCGTATCAGCCCTACCCGAGGGCTACGATACCCGCCTTGGCGAGGATGGCGCCCGTCTCTCGATGGGGCAGCGTCAGCGCCTCTCCATCGCCCGGGCTCTCTTCAAGGACCCGCCGTTCCTGGTTCTGGATGAAGCGACCTCGGCGCTCGACGCCGAATCGGAGGATGAGGTCAAGAAGGCGATGAAGACCCTCCTCAAGGGTCGTGGGAGCCTCGTCATTGCTCACCGTCTGGCCACGATCCGCGAGGCTGATCGCATCGTGGTGCTCAACGAGGGCCGCATAGTCGAGGAAGGCGACCATCAATCCCTGCTCGCACTCGGCGGACTCTACGCCCATCTTCACCAACTCCAGTTCCAGGAGTAGGCGCCTGTAGGGTAGAGGCCACCAAAGCGACTGCAGAGTTGAGTTGATCCTCGGCCTCTGCCCAACAGGCTCCTATAATGCGCTTCGCG
>JAOZPW010000170.1 GCA_029932545.1 Thermoanaerobaculales bacterium
TAGAACCGTCTCCCCTCCAGTGGGTGTTTCATTTAAGTCAGCGCGCACGGGGACTCGCCCCTACCGGTTCCGATCGCCGACCACACCGTTTGTAGGGGCGAACTCCCGTGTCCGCCTGGTTTCGACCCCTTCGACCCCTTCGACCTTTCTTCCCCTATTTGACTTTTCAAACACTTGTTTTATACTGCCGTTCTAAACGATTGATTTGATTATCAATCTGATCAGGAGTGCATCGTGGCGAGTGAACCAAAAAACGGCCATGCCGAGACCCAAGAGCGAATCCTCCATGCCGCTGAACGCCTGTTCGCCATGCAGGGGTACGACGGGACCTCAATTCGTGATATCACGGCGGAAGCCGACTGCAACGTCGCGGCGGTCAACTATCACTTCGGCGGCAAGGACAAACTCTACGTCGAAACCTTCAGGCGGTTGTTGGTCGACCTGCGCGATCGCCGGATTGTGAGTATGCGCAGAGACATGAGTGCCGTCTCCGACCCTTCGCTGGAGTACTTCCTGGAGAGTTTCGCAAATGCCTTCCTGGAACCTCTGGTCGATGGCAGCCGGGGACGGCTGCTCCTTTCATTTTTCGCAAACGAGATGACGGGAAACCACCTTCCCAAAGACCTCTTTCTCGATGAATTCATTCGACCGATGGTCCAGGTTACGACCGAAGGCCTGCAGCAGACCGGGCCGCCCCTCGACCCGATGATTGCCAGAATGTGCATGATGTCGATCGTCGGGCAGCTCCTCCACACCCTCAAGGGACTGCCCTTCTTTTCCAACCCCAAGGGTCCACCTCTCGTACCCACCGAGCTCGGTGACCATATCAAACACGTCGTCCGATTTTCCGCAGCCGGCATCCGAGCATGCGCTGCCCCGATGGAGGCTTCCTGATGCGCAAACTTGTAGTCCCCCTCCTGACAATCACCCTGGCCGTAACCGGATGCACCCTCGGCCCTGATGCCGAAAGACCCCAAACCGCAGCCGACACCGCAGCGACCTTCGTCAACGCCCAGGATGCCGTAACCCCTGCCACAGACCTGACCCCGTGGTGGACCCGGTTCGGCGATGCCACCACGACAGAAATGGTGGAACTGGCCCTGGAACACAACACCGACCTCCAGGTGGCTGCGGCAAGACTTCTTGAAGCCGAGGCGGCATGGGGCCAAAGCAGGTCAACACTCTGGCCGAAGGTCGACTACAACCTCTCGGCAAGCCGAACCAAGAACTCGTTCGTTTTGCCGGAAATGGGTCGGCGAACCATCTATTCAACAACGTACTCCGACGGAATCAGCGTGTCCTACCAAGTCGATCTTTTCGGAAAACTCAAGCGAACCCGCCAAGCGGCATGGGCCAATCTCCTGGCCGAAGAAGCAGCCCGGCAAACCGTGGAACATTCTGTGATCGCAGGCGTCGTTCGCGCCCGGGTCCAGGTAGCAACGGCCGAAAGGGCCCTTGAAATCGCCCAGGACATTCGAACGAGTTGGGAGAGAACCCTGGCAACCGTCGAAAGGCGCTATCGATCCGGCCTCGTCGGGGCCGTCGACCTCCACCTCGCCCGAGAAAACCTCGCCGCCACGCGTGCGGCCGAAACGCAGATTGCCGCCTCGGTCAAAAAGGCCCGTCACGGCCTTGACGTCTTGGTCGGCCGGAGACCTGGCACCGGTCCACTCTTTCCGGACACCCTCCCTGAACTGCCCGACTTGAGTCCGGTCCCAACCGGCCTGCCCGCCGCCCTGCTTGACCGCAGACCCGATCTCCTCCGTTCCGAAATGCAACTCAGCGCTGCGACCTACGGCATCGGTGCGGCCCTGGCCAACCTCTACCCAAATCTGACCTTGACCGGTTCGGCGGGTTCGTCCTCCGATTCATTGGGCGACCTCCTCGACATCGACTCGGTCGTCTACAACGCAGTTGCCGGTCTGGTTGGACCGATTTTCTCCGGCGGCGCCCGCAGAGCCGAAGTTGAGGCCGCAAGAGCCCGAGCCGACGCCGCCGGCGCCGCCTATGCCGGCGTTGTGCTCAATGCCCTGCGAGAAGTCGAAGATGCCCTGGTCGCCGACGACGCCAATCGGCAGCGACTCGAACACAACCAACAACGTCTTGCCGAGGCCAACTCCGCCGATACTCTGGCTCGTGAACGTTACAGCCGGGGGGTTGAGCCGTTTTTGAAGGTACTCGAGACCGAACGGAGAATGAGGAGCGCCGAGGAGGCTCTGATCACGACCAGGGCCGATACCTGGAACACACGAATCGATCTCTTCCTGGCCCTGGGCGGAGACTGGACTCTCCCAAAAACCGAAAATGACAAACCCGATGCCCCATCCGAAGGCCTGCCGGCAGGACATCCTTCAGCTGATCCAAAATCGACCGAAACAAAGGTGTCATCATGAACAACCACACCCTCAAAATTGCCGCACCGATCGCGATCCTGATCCTGGGCGTCGCAGCAGCCTTCATTCTCGCTTCAGCGAGACGGGCGCCCGAACGCGAACAGAAACCGGTCCTGGGTCCGCTGGTCGAGGTGATCATCGCCCAACCGACGGCAGTTGCCACGGTCGTGCGCGGCCACGGCGAGGTCAGGGCCAAGACCACCGTTGAGGTCGTTCCCCAGGTTGCAGGCAAGGTGATCTCCATGCATCCCGGCCTGGTTGCCGGGGGCCATTTTCGTGCCCATGAGCCGTTGCTGACGATCGAACCCCGGGACTACGAGTTGGCCGTTGAACGTGCTCTAGCGGCTGTGGCCCGAGCCGATGTCTCAGTGGAACGCGAACAAGCCGAGGCCGAGGTGGCACTCCAGGAGTGGGAAGCCATCCATCCCGGCGAAGAACCCAGCTCCGGCCTGGTTGTGCGGGAACCCCAGGTCCGGCAGGCCAAGGCCGAACTTGCAGCCGCACAGGCTGACCTGGCGGTGGCCCGTCTCGGCCTCGAACGAACCACTATCACCTTGCCCTTCGACGGCATCGTCGAGAGTGAAACGATCGATCTCGGCCAGTACGTGACAATCGGCAAGAAGCTGGCTACGGTCTACGGCACGGCCGTAGCAGAGGTGCGAGTGCCATTGGCCGAGCGGGAGTTGGCCTGGTTCCGGGTCCCCTCCCGGCCCGGCATCAAGGGACCGTCGGCCACCGTCATCGCCAATTTCGGCGGCGTGACACAGAAATGGTCAGGTCAGGTCGTACGCATTGAGGCCAGGGTCGATACAACCTCCCGCATGATCCCCGTCGTGATAGCTGTTCCCAATCCGTTTAAAACCAGAGGGAATGACATTCCTTTGCTTCCGGGAACGTTTGTCAAGGTTGAGATAGCAGGTTACAACCTCGAAGGGGTCGTTGCCGTACCCCGACACGCCATCCACGAAGGAAACGTTGTTTGGACAATTGAGGGAGAGAAGCTCAAGATTGTCCCGGTCACCACCGTTCGGACCGATCTGGATACCACCTACATCACCGAGGGTCTCGAACCAGGCGATCGGGTGGTCATCAGCCAACTGGACGCCGTGACCGACGGCATGACGGTCAGGGCCGTTGAGACGACTCCGGTGACCTCCGACGCCGAAACACCTTCAAATCCTCCGATAGCTGAGCAGGATCTTCACTCCCAAATCTCAGACTCCAGTTTGCTGATCGAAATGACTGAAGCTTCGGAAAATACGAGCGCACCCGCCCTCTCTCCCCCTCCCCCCCTCCCCCCCTCGTTTTTCTTTCCCCCCTCGTTCTCCCTCACTGAGCCGGGGAGTTTCGCGTGAGTTTCCAAAAAGGCCCACTGGCGTGGTTCGCCGGACACCACGTAGCGGCAAACCTCCTGATGGTCGGTATCCTGGTCTCCGGCGCCCTGTCGTTGTTTCAAACCAAGCTCGAGGTGTTTCCGGAATTTGACACCGATACCATCAACATCCAGGTCCCCTACCGTGGCGCTACACCAGCCGAATCAGAAGAGGGCGTCTGCATCCGCGTCGAGGAGGCAATCGCTTCGGTCGAGGGCATCAAACGCATTCGTTCAGCAGCAATGGAGGGCATGGGTAGCGTCACCGTTGAACTGTACGAGGACGCCGATGACCAGGAGGTCCTTGACGACGTCAAGGCCGCCGTCGACCGAATCGAGACCTTCCCGAAGGAGACCGAAAAGCCGGTTGTTGCCATGGCCGACACGCGGCGGAGGGTGATCACCGTCGCTGTACATGGGGAGGCATCGGAAAAGACTCTCAAAGCCCTGGCCGAGACGATACGCGACGATCTGACCGCCGCCGACGGAATCTCCCAGGTCGATGTCAGCGGTGTCCGAAACTACGAGATCTCGATCGAAGTGTCCGAGGAGGCCCTGAGGCGATACGGCCTGAGCTTTCAACAAGTCGCCAACGCCGTTCGGCTTTCCTCGCTGGACCTTCCCGGTGGCGCCGTCAAAACCGCAGGGGGTGAGATCCTGCTGCGCACCAAAGGGCAGATGTACCACGGCGAGGAGTTCGAAAAGATCACCGTCCTCACACGCTCAGACGGCACTCAATTGCTCCTCGAAGATGTTGCTACCGTGATCGACGGATTTGAGGATTCGGATACGGCCTCGCGCTTTGACGGTCAACCGGCCGCACTGGTTCAGGTCTTCCGGGTCGGTGACGAGGGCGCCTTGGCAATCGCCCGCACCACCAAGGATTACCTGGAAGAAATCGCACCAAGACTCCCGGCCGGCATCTCGGTCTCAACCTGGGATGATGACTCCATCGTCCTGCGTCAACGTATTGGTTTGCTTCTGCGAAACGCACGCCTGGGACTGGTACTGGTATTCCTCTGCCTGGCCCTCTTCCTCAACCTGCGTCTGGCCCTGTGGACCACGATGGGAATCCCCATCTCCTTCCTCGGAGGATTGTGGCTCGCGCCTCACTTCGATGTCTCGATCAACATGGTCTCACTGTTCGCCTTCATCATCTCCCTCGGTATCGTCGTCGATGACGCAATCGTCGTTGGGGAGAATATCTACAGCTACCTGGAAAAGGGTATGCGTCCGATCGAGGCGGCCGTCCGGGGTGTCAGAGAAATGGCCGTCCCGGTGACCTTTGCGGTCATTACGACCATCGCAGCCTTCGCACCCCTGCTCTTCGTCGCGGGAATGATGGGCAAGGTGATGCGTCAGATCCCGATCGTCGTCATTGCCGTGCTGGCGATGTCATTGCTCGAAGCCCTGATCATCCTGCCCGCCCACCTCAGCGCCCGGGAACGCCAGTGGCCCCTGATCTCGGGTGTCCTTTCTGCTTTCGAGCGCGTTCAACTGAAGGCCCAGGGACTCTTGGAGAGGTTCATCAACGGCCCCTACAGCCGAACCCTGAATCTGACACTCGAGTGGCGGTATGCCACCCTCGCCACCGCGATTGCGATGCTGCTGATGGTGGTCGGCACAGTGGCCAGCGGCTACCTGAAGTTCAGCCTGATGCCCAAGGTTGACGCGGACAACATGGTGGCCGCCCTGACCATGCCACAGGGAACGCCGGTTAAAGTGACTGAGAGAATCCTGTCCCGCATCGAAAGGGCGGCCTACGAAGTGACCGCCCAGGTTGAGGCGGAAGATCCGGAAAACGATCTGAAGTTCCTCAAGCATACTTCCTTGACCGTTGGCGAAATGCCCTCGAAAGGCGCTCATGGGCCCATCGCAAAGCAGGGCATCGGCGGCACATCCTCAAATATCGGCGAAGTCAACATCGAACTCCTCGGGTCCGATGTTCGGACCGTTTCTTCCAACTACATGGTCAACCTCTGGCGGGAAAAAGTCGGCGAGGTCCCAGGCGCGGTCTCGCTGACATTTCAGTCGTCCATTTTCAGTGGAGGAGACGCCATCAGCGTGCAACTGGCCCATCGCTCCTTCCCCACGCTGCTCAAGGCCGTCGACAGCCTGGAAGAGGCAGTCGGGGGATACCCCGGCGTCAAGGACGTCGGCAACTCCTTCCTCGTCGGCAAGAAAGAGCTGCAACTGGAGCTGACCACTGAGGGCCGCACATTGGGTCTGACACTTTCCGATCTCGGACGCCAGGTTCGGGCCGGGTTCTACGGTGAAGAGGCCCAGCGCATCCAACGGGGGCGCGACGATATCAGGGTCATGGTGCGATACCCGGAAGCCGAGCGACACAGCCTGGCCGACATTGAGAATATGCGGATCCGCCTCCCCAGTGGTTCCGAAGCTCCTTTCACCACTGTCGCCCACGTGACCGAAGGCCGGGGCTACGCGACGATTGATCGGGTCGATCGCCGAAGGGTTGTTACGGTCACCGCCGACGTCGATGCCGACGTCGGCAACGCCAACGATATCAACCGGGAGCTTCGCACCACCGTACTTCCGGGCTTGGTCCGGGACTTCCCCGGTCTCGTCTTCGACTTTGAAGGTGAACAGCGGAACCAACAGGAGAGTCTAGGCAGCCTCAAAACCAACTTCCTGGTGGCCCAGTTGGCGATCTTCGCCTTGCTGGCCATCCCTTTCCGCTCCTACCTGCAGCCCCTGATTGTCATGTCGGCCATTCCCTTCGGTCTGGTCGGAGCGATCCTGGGCCACATCATCATGGGCTACGACCTCAGTCTGCTGTCCCTGTTCGGCATGGTCGCCCTGACCGGCGTCGTGGTCAACGACTCTCTGATCATGGTGGACCTGGTCAACCGCGAAAGGGCCAGGGGCATCCCGCTGGAGCAAGCGATTCGCGACTCGGGGACACGCCGCTTTCGGCCTATCATGTTGACCACAGCGACAACCTTCCTCGGTCTGACCCCGATGATCCTGGAGACCAGCCTCCAGGCCAAATTCCTGATCCCTATGGCGATCAGCCTGGCCTTCGGCATCGTCTTCGCAACCGCCATCACCCTGATCCTGGTTCCCAACCTCTACCAGATTTTGGAGGACCTCAGGACACTCTTCGGTATTGCTGAGCATGAGGGGGTCAGGGTTGAAGAAGAAAAAGAAGCCATCGAAGATCTCAAAGAGATCACTGATATGGCATAATCTCAGGCCATGGGAATAAAGGCCAACATTTTGGTGGTCGAAGTCGGGCCGCAGGATTACGACAACGTCGCACCGCAGTTGCTTCAGGCGCTTTTTGAAGTCGATCGGGTTTCCAGTGCGACTTCCGCCCTCGAACTCTTGAACGTCGTTCCATTTTCTGCCGTCATCTGTCGCCACCCATTCACTCATATGGAGACTGGCAAATTCATCGCCGCCGTCAAAGCGCCAAACAGTGCCAGCCAGAATGCCGGCATCGCCCTCATTACAGACCCCAACCGGGTCGCCGAGGCCGGCGCCTTCCTGGATCAGGGCGTCGATCTGGTCCTGTCACTCGGCGATCCCCAGGGTGAACGCGAAGCAATGCTCTGCACCCTATTGGGGATCCAACCCCGGCGATCCCTGAGAGTCCTGGTCAAACTCAGTGTCGAAATCGAGACCGGCGGCACCGACCGGTTCGTTTCACAAACTCATGACGTCTCCGGCAGCGGCATGTTCGTCATCACCCGGAAGACAATCGGCATTGGGGCTGAAGTTGGGTTCAGCTTCACGCTGCCCGGTGAGACACGCCCGTTCGAAGGAGTCGCTCAAGTATCCCGCATTGCAGACGACCAGGCGGAAGGACCCATGGGTATGGGCATCCATTTTGAGAGCTTCAAGGACACTGATGACACCCTGCGTCTGCAAAAGAGGTTGGACAGTATTATCGGGGGATGAGTCCCGAACCTCGCGTATTGAAAGCCATGCCTGGCCCGATCATCCTTCTGGGGCTTTTACATTCCACAGTCGAATGCCCATTTATTTGGTTTCGCGAAGTCTCGGTGGAGCATGGTTCTCTGGTTGACAAGAAAATGCAATATAGGTAGAGTTATAGCATGAAAGCTACTACCATCAAGTTGGAGGGGGAGCTTCTCGAAAACCTCGAGGCCAGCAAACCGACGGATCAAAGCTTGACTGCCTACGTACGTACCGTTCTCCGCAAAAATCTTGATCGCATTGAGGTGCGTGAAGCGGCGGTCGCCTACCGGGCCTTCGTGGAATCGAACAAAAACGAAAAGGCATTGCTGGACGAATGGGACCGCGCCGACCTGAACACGCCACCTCACAGCAAGAATGAGGCACCGTGAGAAGAGGTGCTATCTATTGGATTAATCTGGGCATTACCTCGCCTCCGGAGTTCGGAAAAACCCGGCCGGGCCTGGTGGTTTCCAACTCGATCCAGAACGGGATTCTCGACAGCGTGGTGGTCGTTCCCCTCTCTACTAATCCCGGTGAAATCTGGCCCCTCCGTATCAAGCTCGACGGGCCAATGGATGAAACCTCGTTTGCTGTGATGCCCGGTATTCGGCAGGTCTCCAAGACGCGTTTTCTGGGCTTTATCGCATTTGCCCCTCCAGACTTCATGCAACACCTTGACGAGGCCCTATCTCTGTACCTGAGCGATTGAGAATAGTGCTAGCCCGCACTTCTTGGAAACTGTGCATCGACGGTCGCAGCAGATACCTGGTGAGAAATGCGGGTTAGTGTGGCCTGTCACACCTTTCTGGTGCTGTTCCCCGGCCATCGCGCAAATCCGCACAAACAAGAAACCGGACCGAAGCCCGGAAAACCCTGTAACTCATTACATTGTAAGTGGTGCCGGAGGCGGGAGTCGAACCCGCACGATGTTGCCACCGGAGGATT
>JAOZPW010000171.1:0-4721 GCA_029932545.1 Thermoanaerobaculales bacterium
GTTTCGGTGTTTGCATGGCCATGATGGGCATCCTTGAAGACCACGCCCTGTTCCAGCAGATAACGAAAGCCGCCCTCACCCATTCGATCGAGGAAGCGTCCCGGCTGGTCTCCGCGCAGCTGGTCGACTGTGATCTGCAGGATCAGTTTTGGGGCCGCAGGCTGTTCTGCCGCCCCGACAACGGCAATCAACAGGGCCATCAGAATACTGGGGAAAATTTTGGTCATTTTACGAAACTCCTTCGTTCTAGAACGCCTGCCCAACGAAGAAGTAGACCGCGTCGGAGTCTTTCCCATAGGCGTAGTCGATGGAAATGTTGAGCCCATTCTTTTCCGACAACAAATAGCGAACGCCGGCGCCGAAGCTGGGCAACAGGTTCTCGAAGTTGAAATCGGACGCTGACTCGGCAACCCTGCCAACACCGGCAAACCCGATGGCCGAGAACTTCTTGGAAAAGTGCCAACGAATCTCTCCCTGAAAAGCCAGCATCGTCTCGTCACGGTACCGGCCGGCAACGTAACCACGCAGGTCGGGGAAGACCCCAAACTTGCACAAGGCGTAATAGGGCGCATCACCCGGCACGGCGCACCCCGAACCCCTGGCGGCCAGGACCAGGGTGTCCTTGAGAGACCAGTAGTGGTTGTACGCCACCCTGAACGTTCTGAAGTCAAAATCCGAACCGATATTCTCGTTCGAGGTCGAGAAAGATGCCTTGAACAGGGCGCCGCGCGTGGCACTGAACTGACTGTCGCGACTGTCATACTCCCCTGCCAGGCCCAGAGTAGCGATGGCAGAGTCAAATTCGACGTCAGAGGGCAATTCAATGGGCAACCCCGGCAGAAGACCGCTGAGATCGAAGGTAGAATTCACCTGGACATACGCATAGCTGAGACCGCCATACCAATCCCCCTTGATCCTCCGCAAAGCCTTGACACCGGCAAACCAGCCCTTCTGATTGACAGGCAAGAACCGATCGTTATTCCCCGCTCCGGAACCAACGCCGTAAAACTCGAGATTGAGATCGTAGGCGCCAAGACCACCGACAATCTTCCAATCGTTTCCATGAAAGTTGGCGGACTGGCCAACGGCGATCGCCTTGCTCTTGTTATCGGTGTAGAGGGCCCCAATCCCGGATACTGAGGGATAGGACTCTTCATCGATCTGGTACAGATAAGCTGCCCCCAAAGCCAAACCGGCGCCGAGGGTCGGATTGAGAATCGGGATCGGCGCCACAACAAAATCACCCGAATCCTTGTCTTTGGCAAACAACTCGGCCTGTTCGGCCTCGCGGCGGACATATTCATCCTGAGCCGGCAGCGGAAAGGCACTCGCAAGAGCGATCACACACAGGAACGAAGCCCTAAGGGCTCGCGCAAGACCTGGTTCATTCATAACATTCGACGGGAAACCCAAGGGAATCCTCCTTCATCGATATTCAACCAATTCAATTTTATGTGTTCTTTCTAAAGGCCACAGAACCAACCACGTCCCAAACCGATTCACAGAGCCCTCCAATATTTCGAATCCATTTTCATTGAGCCAGACAACAATAGTCTTCAGTCTTCAAATGCCGATAGAAAAGTCGCAGGAGTCGTGCCATATTCCCCGGGCCATCATGCAAACACCCTTAGTCACCGGCCATAAATCAGTTCGGCGACACTCCGAGAGAACGCCGCCACCTGCAATCGAATAATAACATGACGATTTGTCGTCATTTGACGGTATTTCGTCCCCCCTGCGCAAAAGACAAGGGCCTCGGAAAGAAATAATCGTGGCAGGGTCCATCCTCGTTGTCATCTGATTCGAACGAATCCTCGAAAGTGATAGCATGACTGCGATGAGGCAAAGGAAATCAACATCCATTTTTTCATTCAGAAACGATTTGAGGTGAATCCGTGGAGCTCAGATTTTACAACTTCAGAAACAATACTATTGACATTATCACCGAGCCACCCCCGCACTCTGAATGGGGTGACAAACTGGAGTGGATTGATATTCGGAGTGAGAATCGTGCAGAGGTCATTGAGTACCTCTCCTTCCTGAAATTGTCACCTCCAATTATCGATATCATTCTTCATCCTGAAGATGTCCTTCTGACAGAAGTCGATTCAAATGTGATTATTCAAAATTTTGTAATCTCCAAAGAAGGAGTCATCTACGGTCTTGAGCATATTACACTTCTTATTTTCAAAGAATTTGTGATTAGCATTTCACCAGAATCTGTATTGACTCTCATTAATCCTGAACGATACGAAATCGTACAGGATCATTTCGATGACATGAGGTTCTTTTTTGCATATATTTTGGGCAATAACATCATCAGTGTCGGCACAAGAAACATGGTTCGGATTCGCAAAACCCTTAATGATATGAAGCAGTTATTGATAAGCAGGCCCGACGAATTAGGGTCGAAAGATGTTGTCAATTTGCTTTTTAACATCAGCACATTCTCAGATATTGTTGAGAATCAATATGTAAGTCTTAGCTCATTTACGAAGCTTCTCGTCGGTGATCAACGGTCTGAGGATGCCATGAAACTCCAAGATGTCGTCAACGGTATCAAAGAGTTGGCGAGAATCACAGAGCGATTGGAAGACAAGGCGGATTCCCTTCGTTCTCAATTTACAATGATTCACCAAGAAGAATCTACTCATAAAATCAATATCCTTACGATAATTCAGGCCATTTTCGTCCCCATGACATTCTTGGCAGGGCTCTATGGCATGAACTTCTCGAACATGCCGGAGCTTGGCTGGAGATATGCCTACTTCGGCCTGATCGGAATATTTGGACTCATGGCAATTATCCAGCTCATTTTCTTTAAGCGGAATGGATGGTTTGAATAGCAAAGCTCCAGCCCTCATTTCCAGTCCAGGAAGGTCTTAGGGTTCGCGCAGAAATAGCTTCCCGTTTGA
This sequence comes from Thermoanaerobaculales bacterium, assembly GCA_029932545.1. Lineage (GTDB taxonomy): Bacteria > Acidobacteriota > Thermoanaerobaculia > Thermoanaerobaculales > Sulfomarinibacteraceae > DAOWGJ01. The sequence continues at coordinate 2,916 of JAOZPW010000171.1, forward strand.
CGCGCCCAGATGTGCCGGAGATTTTCAGATGCTACACTCAACCCCGTCAAGAAAGGGCACTGGAGGACACGTTGGCTCGATCTACCATGGTGCGCATACTCACGATTATTCTCTTGTTGGCGACCCTGCTCCCTGCCGCCGCTGCGCAGGAGAGTGAGGGCATCCAGGAAAGTCGGTTCCTTGGGGATCGTTTTTCGATCCGCCTCATCGGTGGTCTCGTGGCTCTCAGGACCGACGTTGCCGCCGGGAGAAATCTGCAGGCGTTGATCGACCTTGAGGATGTCCTCGGATTCGACGAACGGATCTCTACCCTCGGTCTCGAGAGTTCATACCGGCTGACACCGAACCGCCGGCACGCGATTCATTTCAGATACGCAAACTTCGATCGTAAAGCCTCCGCCGTGATCGAGGGGTCGGTTCCAATTCTTGATCTGGAGTTCGTCGGCGCAGTCTCGAGCAAGTTCGTCAACCAGATGGCGATGCTCGAATACCAGTACAGCTTCATCAACAACGGCAAGACGGAAGCCGGCATTTCCTCAGGTCTGGCGTTTTACAAGTATGAACTGGCGCTTGCGGGAGAGGTTGTCTTGGATGGCAACCCCGACCGAACCGAGTTCAGGACCGAAAATGTCGATATCGTCGCTCCCGTTCCCGTTTTTGGTTTTTTCATCAACCAGGCCCTCAGGAAGAACCTCATCTTGGAGATCAACACCTCGTTCATCGATCTTGCGTTTGGCGATGATAACGGCCGGATCTTCTCAACATGGGCGAGTCTTACCTGGTTCTTCTCCCCCCATATTGGGGTGGGTGCCGGCCTTTCGGGCTCGGACATAGCCTACGAGAATGACGGCTCTAAAAAGTTGAAGATCAAGCTCCGGCAGAGCGCAATCAACGCTAACGTGACGTTTGTGTTCTAACCCGGTGCGTTACCGACTCTTGAGCAGGTCGCGAATCCGGATCGACGTCCGGAACCGGAGATCGATGATATTGTCAGTGGATCGATATTCTGCAGTTCTTGTGCTTCGCGAGCTCTGTCTCGTGTATCGCAACTCGAAGGACCAGGTTTGGCTGAGTACGTAGCCCAACCCGACCGTTGCCCGGGCTCTTTCGGAGAAGAGCTCCTGAATGTCGTCGCCCGGGGTTGCGAAGAACTCCACGTTCAGTGGCGCAAAAAACGCACCCGGTTCAAGGCTGTACCTGTTGATCGGAAAAGTTGTTGACAGCCGATAACGGAGCCGAAAGGTAAATTCCCAATCGGTCGTCCTCATGAACCGCTCCTCGAGCATTAAGCGGTGCGAGAAGACGAAGCGCCGCCACTTCCCGAGACTGTCGGGCCAGTCAAAAGTAGCCGCCTGCCACAGGCGGATCTCGAAGGGATTCTCCACTTCCGGCTGCCAGGTGTAATACAGGCCGAGCGCCCCCTCGAGTCGGATGCGCGAGCTCAGATCGTAGGACACCCCACCGGTCGACGCCAGGCGGTTCCATCCCTCCGCCACGGCATTGGATCCCAGAAGCTGGTCGTAACGAACCATCCCGAATGCACGGAGGTCCTCCTTGACGAGGTGATGATACTGATATCTCATCCGGATCTGGCTATCTGTTTCATCGATCCCCTGGCCGATGGCAAAGGTTGCACTGAACACCAGAGCTACCGCACAGAACAGGAACGTAGCCGACCGCCGACCCATTACCCCCCCCGAATCAAAGGGCATCCCTCAGGTAACACGACAAGGAGGGCCTTGGGCCGCACCTCGAAATGAATCCGATCCCACCGATAGGGTTCCCCATCGAGGTTGATAGGCAGTC
>JAOZPW010000171.1:4731-8648 GCA_029932545.1 Thermoanaerobaculales bacterium
ACCGGGAATCTCCATCTCGAAGCCCGGCGCCTGCCGGAAGTGAACAAACCGGTTGTTCGTATTGGCGAAGTCCTGGAACTCGTTGAGCACGAGCCCGAGGTCCTTGGTCTGAAAGTCTGCCAGGATCATGAGGTCCAGCAAGCCATCGTCGAGCAACGCCTTCGGCGTCACCTGAAACCCACCGCCGGCCTGGCGGGCGTTGCCCACAGCGAGGGCGATGAACGAACCTTTTCCGGACTCGCCGGCAGCCGTGAAGTTTCCTGAGTACGGCGTCATCTTGGCCGCGGTGACGATGCCCACCAGCGCGTAGGCGCCACCCCCGATGGCTCTCTTGAGTTCTGAGGGCGTTCCGACCGTTACTTCGGCGCCGAACCCTCCCGAGGCAACATTGGCAAAGAACACACCGTTGGCCGACGGGACGTCGATGGCCACTGGCGCACCCCCAATTGCCAGCTTCAGCGCCTCGTAGGGTTCGAGAGGAATGCCACACCCACGGGCAAAGTCGTTGGCGGTGCCGAGGGGCAGTACCCCAAGAGCGAGTTCGGGCCGCGATTGGGCCGTCATCAGGCCGTTGACCACCTCATGGATCGTCCCGTCCCCGCCGCCGGCTACCAGTACCTCGATCCCGTCGCCGATCGCTTCCTGGGCAAAGTGCGCGGCGTCGCCGCCCTCCCAGGTGCAACGCACCTCCATCGGTTGGCCCTCATCACGAATTCGGTTGACGGCGGCCCGAACCTGCGGGTTCGCCGCACCCTTGCCATTCAGGATAACGCGGACTGTCTTCATGATTGACCCCTCCTTCGGGTTGTTTCGACCGACCTCAGTTCTTAACAATTCGACCGGCGGTGGAACGTCGATCGGGTCGAGCCGTTCCGGTTCCGGCCGATCGCGGCACGCCTGCGAGAATGATAGCCCGTTCGAGGGCCGGCGGGCAAATCGACTTCTTGCCCTTGTCCGGGGTGATTCGCACTGGTACTCCATGGGCCCCCTCGATGCGGTAGGCACGCCAGAAATTTCGGGATACAATTAACGGGGGCCTTCAAACCACGGGCCATTTCATCGGGCTTCGGCTCAAGTCTCATTCTCGGACCATCAATCTCCTCCAGGGTCGGTGGTGGGGAGGAAGGGCCTTCGACCCGGGAGGGACAGATTCATCATGGCATCGGACAAAACAGCAGGAATTCGTGCAACGCCTGACCGTTGTGATCCTCGTCCTCCTGAGCACCTTCGGCGGTCCGGCGCTCTTCGGCAGCCTTCTTTCGATTTCGGAGGTCTTAGCTGATGAGGGATAGAACGATCCGGCTGCGATGGTTGATTTTCTCGACCCTGATTCTGGTCGGGTTTTCAGGCTCGTCGGTTGAATCGCTGGCCGCACAGGTCGGTGACCAACCAGGCGCCCCTGTCCAGAGCCCAGTTCCCGACCCGACGCCGATTCCGGCCAACGACATCTCGGCGAGGACAGCTTCCGTTCGCGGCCTGGTTCGAAAAGCCGAGGCGATGGTTGAATCCGACGACCTCCTGACCGAGATCCAAGAGGCCTTTCCCGCCGAACAGCAACGATTCGACGGCCTGCGCGAGCAGACGAACGAACTGGTGGAGACATCGGGGCGGGCTTCGCTGGTCAAGGAAGTCGAAAAGACCACCGTGCGCGCCCGAAACCGTCTCGATCGATGGATGGCGGAGCTTTCGGAACGCTCGGCACGTCTCGAGTCGATGCTCAGGGGTCTGCAAGACGAGCGCCTGTTATGGGAAATCACGCGGAATGAGAAGCGCGAACAGGTTCTTCCCGAAGCGCTATTGGGACAGGTCGCCGAAGCCATCGAGGTCTTGGTTGGCGGGGAAGAAAATGTGCAGTCTGCGTGGGATGCGGCGCTGGGGCTGCAGGCGAACATCGCACAACAACAAAGCGCCCTCATCGAACTCCTTGCCCGACAAAAATCGGAAATCGAGGAACGTTCAATCGGAATTTTTGAGATCGACAGTCCGCCTCTTTGGAGAATGACCTCCGGGGTCGGGAGCGAAGACCGTGGCGCCATAGACCAGATCACAATGATGGGGCGGCAACACGCCAAGGATGTTGTTTCCTACGCGGCCGAACAGAAATATCCACTCCTCACCTGGCTTCTTTGGTTTGGCCTCGCAGTGCCGTTGATATTGATGCGCCGAAGAGCCAAGGCATGGCTACTCCAGGACCCATCACTCGAAGCAACGGCCGCCATGCTCGATCGACCGATAACCGCAGCGGCGGTGATCACTCTCGTGGCAAGCAGTATTTTCTATGAGCAAGCGCCAACTGCGTGGATCGACGTCGGCGGCCTGTTGCTGCTGCTCACCGTTCTCTTGCTTCTCTTGGGGACTCTGTCCAAGGCCCTCCGTCCTATCCCCTACCTGATGATCCCACTTGCCATTCTCTTGCGAATGGCCGAACTGGCGCCAGCCCCATCACTGAGCCAGCGCCTGGCCTTGCTCGCGCTTTCGGTGGCCGGTATTGCGTGCCTGGTGTGGTTTCTACGAGTGGCGCCGGCCGATCATGAGCCGATCTCCAACGAACGGCGGCGGTGGGTGGTCTTGGGTATCCGGATCGCGATCCTGCTCCTGGCTTTGGGACTGATCACTAATTCCTTTGGCGGTGTTCGGCTCGCGACATTGCTGGTTTTGGGGACGGTACGAACCGTTTTTTTAGCCATCCTCTTGGTGGTGGTCACCACATTGCTGCGAGCCATGGTTCGAGTGGCCCTGATGACTCCATCCGCCCGGAGCCTGGGAATCGCCCCCGATCACTCCGAGACCGTCAGAAGAGCGCTCTTTCGCACCATCGCCATCGTCATCACCCTCTTCTGGGTCATGTTCACCCTCAGGGCATTCACGCTCTACGAATTCGCCGTAGGAGAGACCGAGAGGGTTCTCCAGGCCCAGTGGTCAATCGGCAATTTCTCGATCAACCCGGGCAACCTCCTGGTTTTCGTGTTCATGATCTGGCTGTCGATCAAGCTCGGAGCGTTAGTTGAGTTTGTTGTCGAAGCACTGATTGCGCCACGGCTCGACCTGCCACAAGGTGCTCCCCAGACCTTTTCCCGGGTAAGCCGTTATCTCGTGATCGTCATCGGATTCGTCGTCGCCTTCTCGGCGATTGGGCTCGACGTCAGCAAGGTAGCGCTGGTCGCTGGAGGCCTCGGAGTCGGAGTCGGGTTCGGCCTGCAAAACGTCGTCAACAATTTCATATCGGGCCTGATTCTGCTCTTCGAGCGGCCAATACGTGTTGGCGACATCATCGAACTCGGTAATATCAGCGGTGTGGTCGAAAATGTCGGCATGCGAGCCACCCTGGTCAGGACCTGGCGAGGGTCGGAGTTGATCGTGCCCAACGCCAACCTCATTTCGTCCGAAGTCATCAATCAAACCTTGAAACACGACTGGCGTCGGATCGAGATTCCGGTCGGGGTCGACTACAAAAGCGACCCCGAAGAGGTCGCGGCCGTGCTGATCAGCGCGGCCGACGAGCACCCGAAAATCCGCGACCAGCCAAAACCGGGATGTCTCTTCACGGGCTTTGGAGAGAGCACGCTCGACTTCGAGCTGCGCGGATGGGCCAACGCAAGGAACTGCTTTGAAATTGATAGCGAACTGCGTTTTGCCATTACCAGAAAGCTGAGGGAGGCCGGAATCACGATCCCGATTCCGCAACGTGACCTCTTCATTCGAAACACCCACATGCCGTCGCCCGAAGATTTGACGGGGGTAGGAGGCATGGAGGAAAGACCACCAGAGATCCCTGAGGGGGATCGATGAATAAATGCCCAAGATCCTAACCCGACCTTCTCACCGGCGATCGAAAAGCGACGCTGGTTCATTGCCCTGAACCCTCCTGGCCTGAGGTTCCCATTTCACCGAAGTGCCACCGATATTCGGAAGGTGAA
>JAOZPW010000010.1:0-20964 GCA_029932545.1 Thermoanaerobaculales bacterium
GGAAGAGGGTGCCTCCGTGGGCCTGTTCGAAACGGCCCGGTCGGGAGTCCACTCCGGTAGCGACGCCCTTTTCGACCCCGAACAACTCCGCTTCGAGAAGGTCCCTCGAAAGGGCCGCACAGTTCAAGGTCACCAACGGCGCCTGTGCCCGGGGTGAGGCCGCATGAATATAGCGTGCGAGCAACTCCTTGCCCGTTCCCGACTCTCCGCGGATCAAGACGCTGATCGAACCGGCAGCGATACGCCCCGCCGCGGAGTAGATCCCCCGAACCACCGGAGAAACCGTTGAGGGTTCCGGGAGATCCGGCCCCGGACGTCTCTTTCGACCGACTACCGTTTTCGCCTTGACGGTTCCTGGACCCATCCCGATAAGCAAAGCCCCACTTCGGACCAGAGGTTCGTAGGCCTGAGCCAGATTCTCGACGGGGAATACCACCCGAACGACCCACTCCTCGCAGGACACGCCAATCGGTGACCCTTCGCCGTTGTCGTACCGAATCCGATCTCGCTCGGCGGAGAAAACAACCGCCTCCCCGTCACCCGTATCCCGGCTGATCTCCACGCTTCGGCAGGGCAGACATTCGAAGAGGCCGGCGCCGATCACCTGGATCCGGTCCGTCGGCGATACCTCCGCCCCCATGGTTTCCAGAACCTCGGGCAGAAAAACAAAGGTAAAATTCTCAAGAACCGACGGCCCCATCGTTGCCATCGAACTTGCCGCATCTTCATCATCGACACGCCGGGCACGAACCGTTGAACCGTCAAGCGGAATACCCACTTCCGAATCCTGGACCACAAGACTCTCCAGTTGGGCCACTGCCGTCCCGAAGAGCACCTGTTTGTCCAAAGGCAACTCCGTCCTTTTCCGAACGGGTTCACCATCAATCCGGGTGCCGTTGGTCGATCCCAGGTCCTCAACCTCGACCCCATCCTCCCCGACGACGAGCATGGCATGCCGCCGGGATACCGTCGGGCGGTTGATACGGATATCGGCATCGGCCGACGAACCCACAACCCACTCACCCTCGGTCAAGGGAATACGTTGGATTCGTTCACCGTGTACGATTTGCAGTCTGAAGGGCACTAACTGGGCTCCCAAGCGGGTTACGCTCAACCCATTCTTTGGAGTCGGGGTGCCCTTGTCAAGCGGAAGTATTCGCCGTGGTGGATCCAATCCCAGGCGCTCGCCACGCAATCTTGAGGTCATGACCCGACGACGTTCGACCATTGGTTGAAATTACCGCTCTCGAAGCCGTCGGAAAAGATGTCGTCTGCACCATACGGCACGGTGAAACATTGGGAAAACTCCGAGGTATTGCCGTCGGGATCGGTCGCCGTGGCGGTGATCGCAGCGCCAGGGGTCAGGCCGGCGAAAACAACCTGGTCGATCGCGATGCCGGAGCTGTTGGTCGTGACGCTCTTGGAACCAAGGTAGGTCTTGCCCTCTCCGTACCCCGAGCTGTCACAGGAAGGACTCTCGAAGAAGAGAATGGTGAAGGCCGTCGAAGCCGCCGAGACCAGTTGAAAGTCCACAGTGCCGGAGCCGGCATCCACTGAGTTGATCACCGGATAATTCTGCAGTCCATTGGGACCGGTATCGGCATCGTAGGCGTCGTTGACCGTCACGCCGTCGTTACCGAGAGCGATACCGAAACCGCCATTGTCGAAGATGGAATTGGGTCCGATCTGCACGCCACTGCTGCCCGTATCCACGACGATGCCGCCCCAGTCCGGGAAATCAAAAGAACCCCCGTTGAAAGCGATGACATTCGGCGCCGCCGCCGATCCAATGGTGACATTCTGCAATCCGGCCAAATAGATGCCGTATTTGTAGTGCCCAAGAGGGGCGCCGTCGCTTGCCAAGCCGATACGATTCCCCAGGATTTCAATCGAGCTCCCGGAGCCATTGAGGTCAATTCCCTGATCATTCCCGCTGATCAAATTCCCTGCGCCGGCAACAGCGCCACCGATGGTCAATTCCTCAGGACTGCTGTCCTGAATGCCATATTGATTTCCAATTCCAATCAAACCAGACCCATTGGTGCCGATGAAGTTGCCCAGGATCTGAGCAAAGGTGGAAGCCGAAGAAAGCAGGATACCCGCCTCGACATTCCCAGAAATGACATTGCTCAAGGCGGCATTTGTGCCACCTATCGTGCAGTTCTTTTCATCTACGAGCCAAATCCCTGATTCTCCATTCGGAATGGCATCTTCACAGTCTGCGTCGAGGCCAATGGTATTGCCCTGGATCAACCAGGAGCCGGGATAGGGAATATTCGATCCCTTGAGCCAGACTCCCCAGCCGTCATTCCCAGAGATGACATTCCCTCCTCCAGAAACCGGGGAACCGATCGTCCCTCCTCCTTCGGCCTGGTTGGAGACGATTCCACAAACATCATTGGGTACCGCAACGTCGCCGGATACATTGGTTCCAATCAAATTCCCAAGAATGGAATTGTTACCGGAGGTCCCGACAATGTACACGCCGTTCGAATCATTGCCCGAAATAACGTTGCCGGCGCCCGCTGCAGTGCCGCCGATCCAGTTGTTGTTTGAATTCAATATCCGGAGGCCACTGTAATTCCCGACAGAATCCCCGCCGGTATCACCGACTCCGAACCAGCACCCCTCAACGGTGTTGTTGCCCCCCGTCTCCAACAAGAGACCGCTGGAGAGATCCCAGAAGTATGTAAAGCCACGAATGCTGAGACGTGTGATCGTGGCGTTGCCGCCCGTGATTCTCATGCCGCTCCGGCTGGAGCCGCCTGGACCCTGGATAATGAAACGTCCGGTCAGAAATCCGCTCCTGACGGTCCCGTCAATCACTGTGGCGCTCGTTTGAGTCAGGGTCGGCAGTTCGCCCAGGGGCTCGATCATTGCACCGAGACCAAGATCAGTATGCATGGTGATGGTCGATCCCGATGTCAGGCCGTTGGCATGGTTGATCGCTTCCCTGAGAGAACAGTGCGAAGCATTACAGGTACCGTCATCGGTGTCGTCGGTCGTGGTAACAACAAGGGCCGCGCGGTTCTTCGACGCCGCAACTTCGACCCTGCCGTCCGAACCGAGCATGACCAAATCGTCGCGGCTGTCGACGTTGAGCCGGCCGGTGATCATCTCAGATACCAGGGTCTCCGGCGCGGGCAGCTTTTCGAGACTCGGCCCGGAGGTTTTCGACGCCTGGGCATGGAAGATCTCCACCCGGCCTGTCGAGGGCCGCCGGATCAGAAGGTCATGGCCCGGCAGCCCGGAGGCGCGGGCCGAGGTCATCCGGCCCTCGGTGGGCAGCACACCGAATTCTGAGATTTCGAACTCACGCTCGACATTCCGGATCAGGTGGATCTTTCCGTCGGCCAGGCGCACGGCCAGTTGGGCGTCACGATCCCGGTTGGTGAAGAAGCCCGTTGCCAGATCAAGCACCTTCGTCTCGAATTCGAAAGGCATCATCGCAGCTGGCGGCACGGCGTCTCGTTTCGCTCGTGTCGACACCAGTTTACGATCACGGCCCGAGACCAGGATGACTGCCTTTCCGGCAGCAGCGGCGATGTCCTTCCAGACGTCTCCATCCATCCAGTCGACTGCCAGACTGGTGACGGCGTTCGGCATGGCCAAGCGTTCCGGCGCCCAACTGAGGGCGCCTCGCGGACTCTCGAAGACCAAAAGCGCCGAGCCGGCCTTGCCGCTGACCGCAACAACCAGATCATCAAGACCGTCACGGCGATTAACGTCTCCTGAGGTGAAGGCCGTCACGCCGCCTTCGAGGTCAATCATCCGGCCTTCATCCAAATGACCTTGGCCGTCACCGGCCATCCAGAACAACTGCGGCCGCCCCTTTGCTGCAAAAACGACGTCGAAATCGCCGTCGGAATCATAGTCTCCGACAGCCGCCCAATCGGGCGCAAACGTCAGGGGGTAGACCACGCCCTCGGTGGCAAATGGTCGCTCCGGCGGCAGACCGTCGAGTTCCAGTTCACGATCGTGGAAGGCGCCCATGCGGAAACGAATGTCACCCAGAGTGACAACGGCAAAGGCGCCGTCATCTGAGCCGTAGGCCACGACAAGATCGACAACGCCGTCGCTGTCGAGATGACCCAAAGCACCTGTTCGGGCGGGCCCGAGATCCACCGAAGCCTTGGCGCCATCGGGCGCGACCATTGTCGCTTCGAGACGCTGGGTCTCCCAAATGCCGGCACTGTCCGCAAGTCCGCACTTCTCACCAGGTTTCGTCGCGAGGGCGTCGAGGTACCGTGCACAGTGGAGTTTTCGATCCGAGGGGCGCGGAGGCGTACTCGACAGTACGTTGAGCACCCCGAGGTGAGAAAGTGCCGCTGGGTGTGGTGCATCGGCGGTCGCAGCAGATACCTGGTGAGAGGTACGGGCTAGAGACCCCGAAGCCGGCGCTGCGATGCAGGCCAGCATCAAGCCTGCCAGAATAATCGGAATGGTGGTTGTGGGACGAATGCTTGTGGCGCTCATGGTGTCTCCCCCGTCGTCAGTTCACACAAAGCTATTCCAATTTCCATGCCATATTCTGAGCCCAGAGAGCATCAACAAAATTCCCGTCTCCGAGACTCGATTCCGCCCAATTGATCAAAAATACACCGTAACTTCTCGCTGAAAGGCTCTTTAAGAGAATTCTCTAATCAGGGACTAAAAATCCCACTTCAGAGATTCAAGCACCCGACCATGAAGGCGAAGAACTTGATGATGGCCCGAGCTCTGCGCTACTTTTGGACTGAGGTCCTTTTGTCTTTGGCATTTTTCAGGCACCAGTTCATCTGACGCAGCGGGCAAGACGCCCGCCGCCACAATGAAAACACTTCGTGTCTTCTTCGTGTCCTTCGTGGATCAGTTGTCTTCTCGCGCTCAGCCTCCAATTGGTTGCAGCCGATGGCCGCACTGGGATATTGTCTTCTCGGAGGCTGGGATGTTTGCTGCCGGAAAATTACTTGCAAAATCAGTTCTGGTAACCCTCGCTGGACTTGGCATTGCCCTCCCGCCGGCGGCCTGCTTTGCCGAGATTGACCAACCCCAGGAGGCTCGCCTCCGGGAAATCTCCAGCCGCGGCGAGTTGACTCAGGCGGAACGCTCCGTGACCGAGCTGTTCAAAGAGGCCTCACCTTCGGTCGTCTACATCACCTCAATCGGCCTCAGGCGCGATTATTTCAGCTTCCGGGCGATGGAGATCCCCCAGGGAACAGGGTCCGGCTTCATCTGGGACGATCAGGGTCACATCGTCACCAACTTTCACGTCATCTCCGACGCCCGCCGGGCTGAGGTCACCTTGGCCGACCAGAGTTCCTGGCCCGCCGAATTGATCGGCTATGCCGCAGAGAAAGACCTGGCCGTCCTCCGCATCGATGCACCCCCAGAAAAGCTCAAAGCCATCCGACTGGGTACCTCGCATGATCTGGAAGTCGGCCGAACAGTGTTGGCGATCGGCAACCCATTCGGTTTCGACCAGACGCTGACGACTGGGATTATTTCGGCCCTTGGCCGGGAGATATCATCAGTGGCCGGCCTTCCAATTCGGGACGTCATCCAGACCGATGCCGCGATCAACCCCGGCAATTCCGGCGGGCCGTTGCTGGACTCTGCAGGACGGCTGATCGGCGTCAATACCGCCATCGTCAGCCCGTCGGGAGGCTATGCGGGTATCGGATTTGCCATTCCCGTCGATACGGTGCATTGGGTTGTGTCCGATTTGATCAACTTCGGCAAGGTTCAGCGACCGACCCTCGGAGTGGAATTGGCGCCGGACACCCTCAGCCACCGATTCGGGCTGGATGGACCGGTAGTGCTTCACGTGACACCCGGCAGCGGAGCGGAACGCGCCGGCTTCCATCCGACCCGGCGAAATCGTCAGGGCCGAATACTGCTGGGAGACGTCATCGTCGCCGTCGACGGCCGGCGCATCCGAAAAAGTGGCGAACTGGGCCTGGCCCTCGAACGCCACCGAGCGGGAGAAACCGTAAACGTCACCCTCGTCCGGGACGGCAAGGTCAGGGAGGTCAAGGTTAGGCTCGACGCCCCAAGGTAGGGGGAAGAATTTTGAGTTCTCGAGCCTCTTGCAAAAATCAATCGGCACGTTGCGGGCCAGGAGGCCCGCGCTCCCACCGCACAACCTGGGGCACCATAAATGGAGCGCGGGGCTCTGAGCCCACGCTGATCCCTCTGGGATCTCATGCCTGCGGCATGGTCGCCCTGCCGGGCGACGCGCGATGTCCCAGCCCCGCAACGAGCGCCCCCTCGTTTCGCTCTTTTTGCAAGAGACTCTGAGAATCCCTCATGCCCTCTCCCCCTCTTTCTTTCTAACCTGCCTCCACCGTCGCCACATCCTTCCGTCGCAAAAACAGTGCCATCGTCACTCCGGCGATCATCAGCAGTGTTCCGATCCAGACCAGACTGATCAGGGGTTTGATTGAGACGTCTACGACCAGACTGGCGGGTTCTCCAGCCTGTTCAATGAGGAAGGGATCGTAGAGTCTCAGTTCAACTGATCCGTCGGCGGCGGAGACCCGCCCAATGGTCAAGGACATACCATTGGCCCCGGGGATTGAGGCCGGATCAACGGTTGGCCCGCCCTCGAGATTTCGATACTGCGGCGTAACTTCGGTGGTCTCGCCGTCTCGTTCAACCGAGAACACGGCACCAAACTCCGTCTTCCCGGCATCCGGGTCGAAGTTGGAGAGATCAAAGCCTTCAAAAGTGATTTTCATCCCCTGGTATTTGACGCTCTCTCCGATCTTGACGACCTGATCCAAGCCTATTCCACCACCGAGTCCGTACAGTTCAACCTGGACCCTGCCGGCATCCACGGCCATTGCGATGGCATGGAGCGTTCCCTCGGTGCCGGGAATGTCGGCCGGCAATCGACGTATGCCCTCATCCGCCGCCAGCAGGTGAGGTATCACGATCACCGGATCTTGACCGGGCCGCAGGATCTCGACTACAACGCCGATGTTCATTGCCTCACCCATCGCGTGCTGTCCGTCCATGTCGAACCCCTGGAAAACCAATGTCCAATCTCGGAAAACCACGGGTTGATCCTTGGTCAAGACCAACCGGCCGCTTGGAGGGTTGCGCTCTCCCGGCTGATATTCGACCGGAGCGATGTAAAGATCATTCAGGAAGGTCGACCGGATATCAGGGTTTGCCACCAGTTGGTTGCTCTGCTCATTGACCCACATCAGCGGCCGCAAGACGAAGGCGGCGGCGGAGTCTTTCTGTACCTCCACAACCATTGCGTCACGACTGGTCGGTGTCGGCTTGTCGACGCCGACAAAGGTCATCGTATACAAGAGAACCTCTTGCGGTTCCCCCTCGACCAAACGCGCCTTGGCCTCGACGTCGAACGCGCCAGTGGTCAGGAAGCCCACCAACATCAAACCCAGTCCAATGTGGGTCAGTTCCCCACCACTGCGCCGCCAGGCGCCGGCCCGGACCTTTTCGATCAGGGCCCAGGCGTTTGCCACTGCACAGAAGAAAACGACCAACAAATAGAGAAGGGCCCGCCAGTCCCGTGCGCCAAGAACCGCAGCAACGGCGATCATACCAACCGACGCCGCCATGACGCCGCCCAGACGTGATTCGATGTCCTTGCGGACTCGGTGCCAGGCGAGAAAGGGCGTTGCGCCGAGAACCAGAGCCAGCACAATGGCCAACCAGAAACCCAGACCATTGTAAAAGTCCGGACCTACCTGGGCTGGGTTCGCCATCCACAATCGGGTGATCAGCGGCGCCGAAGTTCCAAAGACCACCACCAGGGCGATCAAGATCAGCATCAAAATTCCCAAAACGAAAAAGATCGTCCGCGAGAAGAAGGGCTCGTCGCCCTCAGCGCTGGGAATCTCACACCACCTCCATGCCAACATCACGACAGAGAGGACCAAGAAGAAGACGATATTAAAAATCAGCCACCCTGAAATACCCAGGTCGATGAAGGAGTGCACTGAAAAGTCGGACAGCACACCCGAGCGGGTCAAGAAGGTGGCGTAGACCACCAGCAGGTAGGCAGCGATAGCCAATATCAGATTCAAGCGACGAAAGCGCTTGCGTGCTCGCTGCAGGAGAAATCCATGGACCAGAGCGACAGTCACCAGCCACGGAACCAGGGAGGCGTTTTCGACCGGATCCCAACCCCAGTAGCCACCCCATCCCAGGGTCTCATAAGCCCAGTAGCCACCCATCATGATGGCCGTTCCCAGCGTGCCGACCGACAGCAAAACCCAGGGCATCGAGATTTTGACCCACTCGTCGTACCTGCGCATCCACAATGCTGCCAGGGCAAAGGAAAAAGGGATCGCCAACGAGGCATAGCCGACAAACATCACAGGCGGGTGAATCACCATCCACGGGTTCTGCAGCAACGGATTGAGTCCCGTCCCGTCCATCGGCAGCATGCCGGGCGTCAAGCCCTGGTGGAACCTGAATGGATCCTGCTTGAGCAACAAGACAACCAACGACAGGAGCGTCAGGTTGTAAAAAATCATCACCCGCGATTCGTAGACCCGCGCAAACCGCAGGAGTGGCAGGCCCAGCAATACCCCACAGAAAGCCCACAGAAGGAACGAACCCTCCTGGCCGCCCCAAAAGGTGGAAATCAGGTAGTTGAGCGGCAACGAATTGTCCGAATAGGCGTAGACGTAGGCCAAACGATAGTCGTGGGTCAGGATCAGAAGCATCAGCAGGGCCGAAGCAACGACGATACCCGTCGTCATCAAGACGTAGGCCTGGCGCGCGATAGCCCGCCAGCGGGAGGGGTCTTTGATGGCAAAACTATAGGCCACGGTCGATATGAGACCGAGTATGAAGACCATCCACATCAGCACGGTGCCTGGGAGATACATGGGAACTCCTTGAGGAGCTGTCAGCTATCAGCTATCAGCTATCAGCTATCGGCCACCAGTATTTAGCTGGTCGCCGGAAAAACTCCAAATAAGAAAATGGAATGTCAAACGCAACCACTTTCAACCTCTAATTGCCAGTGCCTGCAGACTGATCGCTGATCGCTGAGAACTGAGAGCTCCCGGCGAAGTCGGTCAGCTTCCTTTCGGTTCCGGCTTCGCCGGGTCATGCTTTTTCGCTGTGTTGCATCGGATCCTCATCGACGCCCTGATACTTCGAGGGGCATTTGACCAGAAGCTGTTCGGCATCAAAGACATCCCCGCGCCACGAACCAACGGCAACAATCTGGGTCGCCTCTTCAAAATTTGCAGGTTTGACATCCGAGTAGCGGACGGCCATCTCCAAACCCGCCTCGTCGACAATGACAAAATGAAGTTTCTGTTCCTCATCGACATAAGCGGACGAACCCTCCACCAGGGCGCCGGCCACCTGAACACGTGAGGCTGTCTTCATCGCCTCTGAAAAGGAAACGTAAGGGGTCAAATTGTTCTTGAAAGACGTCGCTCCGTAGGCCAGGAAAGCCACAACGAGCACACCGCCGATCACGTACCACAACTTGCGTTGATTATTAGCCATGGTTCCCCCTACAGCCTGGAAGACCCTTTCGGTATTTCAATCGACTGAGAGATGAGAGCTGATCGCTGATCGCTGACAGCTTCCCTCTCACTCATTGTCCAAGCTCCCGATTTTCCGGTCGACCGAAAAAACATAGCCGAACAGAGCAACCCAAATGATCATCGTCACGAGCGCGAGCCCGGTCAAACCACTCATTACAGCACCTCCTCGTGGCGCCGATGCCGGATCCGGTCGATCCGACATTCAATACTGTAGATCCAGGCAAAGAGACCGGTGAAGCCGGCCAACGAGGCCATCAGCGTCATCGTGTACCTGGCGTCAAATTCGTTGGTCCCACTGGTATTGATGATCGTGTCCGGGTGCAGGGACCAGTAAATGCGGGGCACCACGAAGACAAGAAAAGGAACAGTGACAAAAGCAAGGATCGCGTATACAGCCGCCAACGCTGCTCGTCGCTCTGGATCCGGCACGGCGGACCTCAATGCGAAGTAGGCTGCGTAGATCAGCAGCAGAATTGTGATCGACGTCTGCCGGGGATCCCAGTTCCAGTAGGAATTCCACATGATGCGGGCGAAGATCGCTCCCGTTACCGTTGCCAGGACGGCAAAAAGCAGACCCAGACGGGACGCCACCGCTGCACGGATGTCGTCGGCGGGATCGCGCCGCATCAAATACTTGATCGAGTAGATGCAGGAAACCAGGAAGGCCAGAACGCAGACCCAGGCGGTCGGAACGTGGAAGAAAACGATGCGCGAACTCTCACCGATGAACCCCTCGGCGGGTTGAGCCCAATAAAATGCGGCCCAGATCACGCCGAACATCCAGACGAACAAAAACCACTTGAGGGCAGTTCCGACCTTCATCTCACTCCTTCACAACTGCAACCGCTGCCGGCCTCGATCTATTCTCCACCTTGAGGAAAGCCTCCTCGGCGCGGTAGGAGGAACGGACAAACGGCCCCGCAATCACCTCGAGGCCAAGGTCTCGACCTCGGTGTTCCAACGCCTCGAACTCTTCGGGAGCCCAATAGCGCGACACCTCAACCTGATCCGCGGTCGGTCTGAGGTACTGACCGATCGTCACAACCTGGCAGCCGGCTTCCTTGAGATCCAGGAGCACGGCCTCGACTTCGTCCACTGTCTCGCCAAGACCAACCATCATTCCCGATTTTCGAATAATGCCCGGGCTCCGCTCGGCCACTCTCTCGAGGACCTCCATCGCCCAGTGATATTGACCGGAACGCCGCACCGCCCGATAGAGACGCGGCACGGTTTCCACATTGTGATTGAAAACATCAGGGCAGACATCGATGATCCGATCGACCACATCCATGTTTCCTCTGAAATCCGGGGTCAGAACCTCAATTTTCGGAGTCGGATCCAGATCTGCCTTAATACCTGCAATCGCCTGAACGAAGCCCACTGCACCCCCATCGTCCAGATCGTCCCGATCTACTGCAGTGATGACAACGTAGTTCAGGTCCATCGACCGTACGGCCTCCACCAGTTGCCGGGGCTCGCCCGGATCGAGAGCTTCTGGGCGACCGTGGGCGATCGAGCAATAGCTGCAGTTTCGGGTGCAAACCCGTCCATTGATCAGGAACGTTGCCGTGCCCTGACTGAAACACTCTGAGCGATTGGGGCACCGGGCCTCCTCGCACACTGTATTCAGACCGCCGCTCCGCATACGGCTCTTGATCTCGTGCAACTGATCCAGGCGCAACTTGCGCCCCCTGATCCACTCCGGCAGAGCGGCCTGAGGAGCTCTACCGCCGAAGGTCACGGCTTGACGACCCAGGCATCGGGGAAACCACCGGCCTGCATCCGGCGCATCACCCTTTCAGCCGAGGCATGATCCGGAAACGGTCCGATCCTCAATTTAAGCAGTACCCCACCACCGGCCACTCGCGTTTCAACCACCTGATGTTCGGAGTTGGGAAAACCGACGTCAACCAGCTGGCGCCTGGCCTTCTCGATCGCCTGAATTCGACTGGATGCCAACACTTGCACCTGATAACCGGTGGGCCTCGGCGGAACAGTCGCAACGGGGACCGTCGGGACAACGGTAGGCTGAGGGGTAGCCGTCGGCTCCGGCACGGGAGTCGAAGTCTGAGCCGGCTCGACCGCCTCCACAATCGGCGTCACGGTCGGCTTTGGTGGATCCGGCGTCGCAACCGAGGCAACGACTTCGGAGCCTCGCGGATCTTCGATCTCGACCTCGGCAACAGCATGCTCTCCACCGGCTGCCGGAACGACAACTGCAGCCACAGACCCCCCGAGGGTTGACCAGGCGGCCCCGTAACCCCCGACGAAGGCCAGCACCAACAGCCCGGCCAGCGCCACCAGTAGAATGGCGAGCCACTTGGGTGTCAACTCGATCACGTAATAGGTCTTGGACATGGCGTCCTCCCAACCGGCACCATCCACCCGCCTTCGGCTGCAAGGCGGGATGCACAATCCCTCTCGCCGCTTTCTCGACTCACTCGCTCACCGTACTTCAAGTACGCCTTCGCTTGTTCTTCTTGCGAGATCGCCGAGATGAACTGCGCCTCCCACCTTTCGCCACGAACGCCGGTGAACACTGCCGGATAGTCTCACGGGACCGAAAACGGCCCCGTGAAGAGTAACACCTTATACCCGGCTATACCTTCCCGGCATCAGTCTCCGCTCATGAACTTCTTGAACATATTGATCGGAACCGGGAACACGATGGTCGATGCATTCTCCGTAGAAATTTCGGTCAAGGTCTGCAAATAGCGCAGCTGCAACGTCACCGGGTTTGACATAACATCGGCCGCCTCGGCCAGTTTCTGAGAGGCGATGAACTCGCCCTCGGCATGAATGATTTTGGCCCGCTTCTCACGCTCGGCCTCCGCCTGTCTGGCCATCGCCCGCTGCATGTCCGGCGGCAGGTCGACGTGCTTGACCTCAACCATCGAGACTTTGACGCCCCACGGATCCGAATGCTGGTCGATGATTTCCTGTAACCGCACGTTGAGCTCTTCCCTCTTGGTCAGAAGGTCGTCCAGTTCAACCTCACCGAGAACCGAACGCAAGGTCGTTTGTGCCAACTGGGAGGTTGCGTAAACGTAGTTTTCGACCTCGACAATTGCCTTGACCGGCGCCAGGACGCGGAAGTAGACCACGGCGTTGACTTTGACCGAGACGTTGTCGCGGGTGATGACGTCCTGCGGTGGGATGTCGTGAACAACCGTTCTCAGCCCGATCTTGACCAGCCGGTCAATCGGCCACAAGACCAGTACCAGACCGGGCCCCTTGGGCTCGGGCAAGACCCGCCCCAGACGAAAAATAACGCCCCGCTCATATTCGTTGAGAATGCGAATCCACCTGAATATCAGGAAGACACCGATAAAGACCGCAAACATCAAACCCGAACTCAAAAACGGCATAACCCCTCCTTCACCTCATAAAATCTACTGATCGACCGGTGCCCCACCTATTTTCTCGACCTCGAGATAGCGACCGGCGACCGCCAGTACTCGTACTTCTTCATCCTTGGCTACGGGCTCTCCTTGAGCCCGTGCATCCCACCACTCACCGTGCACGGCAACCGTTCCACGTGGATCGAGATCCCGAACCACCCGGCCCACCTCGCCAATCAGACCGTCTTTGCCCGTGGTCGGACGGCGGGAATGTGCCTTGAGGACCCTGGATAGCAAGAACCCGGTCACCAACGCCACCAACAGTGCCGTCGGAACGACCACTCCAAGGGAGACCCTCATGTCAGGAATTGGTGAGTCAAACAACATCAAAGACCCCAAGACGAATGAAATCAACCCACCAACCGTCAACATGCCATACGAAGCCACCTTGACCTCCAAAACAAACAAGAGCAGGCCGACGACGATCAGCGCCACCCCGGCCAGACTGACCGGCAATACCGACAACGAATACAGGGCCAGCAGCATGGCGATCACACCGACGACGCCCGGAAAAATCGCACCCGGATGGGTCACTTCGACGTAGATGCCCAACATGCCCAGCGCCATCAGCAAGTATGCGATGTTGGGATTGGCCAACACCGACAAGAACTTTTCAGCGGACGACGGCTCAGCAGAAAAAACCCTGGGATCTTCGAGATCCAGGGTCACCGTCGTTCCGTCAAAGCGTGTGATCTCCCGGCCGTTCAGGACTTCAAGAAGTTCGTCGAAATCATTGACAACGACATCAATCATACCCAATTCCAGTGCCTCGGACGCCGTGAAGGATGAACTCTCGACCACGGCTTCGACCGCTTTGTCGGGGTTGCGGCCCCTGCCTTCGGTCAGGGCGCGGATCATCGCCGAAGCGTCGTTGGTGGCCTTGGCCTCCATATGTTCACCGATGTCCTGACCTTGACCACCGACCGGATGTGCCGCTCCGGTATTGGTGCCCGGCGTCATCGCAGCGATATCAGCCGACATCAAGATGAAGAATCCGGCCGAGGCCGCCCGCGCGCCCGCAGGAGCCACCAGGACCGCCACCGGCACCACGGAACCAGTTATCGTCGAGCTGATCTCGCGGGTGCTGTCGAGAAGACCGCCCGGCGTGTCCAACTCCATCACCACCAGATCGCGCCCTTCCATCTCGGCCTCGGCGATCATCCGGGCTACGAACGACTGGGATGCCGGTTGGATCGTATCCTCAACCCGAAAGTGCAGGACGTCCGCAGCGAACAGCGAACCCAATCCCCCCGCCAGTGACAGGGCAAGAGCGACGACCCGAGATGAGATTCGATGCATGGAAACATGATACATCGGAATGGGACGGGATGAACGTCGAACGCTCAACGTCCAACGCTCAACTTCGAAGTGTGGAGCCGGCGACGGCAAGCAACCCCGAAAGCGCCCTCTCTCTGACGGCGCGTGCGGGGTTTGCATTCTTCACCGGGCAGCCCTCCCAACAGCACCGGCGTTACGAAGAATGCACAACCGGGCAACGCTCGGCGAACGCGTTGGTGAACGAGTCTCGGCCAACGCCGTAGGCCGCCGAAGTCTTTTTCCGGAGGGGCGGTGACCCCCCAGAATCGAAAATGTCGCCCCTCCGGGAAAAGACCGAGCGGGAGCGCTCGCGCTCCCGAAGGCCGGGGATCGGAATACGGGACCGGGGCATGGACAGGATCAGAGGCAGATGCCCGACTCAGCGGGCAGAGGCCCTGATTGTCCCCTCACCGCAACGCCTTCCGGACCTTCCTCCACGTCAACCGAACATCCTTCAGATGGGCACCTCCCGCGCAATCGGCGCCGTACAGCTCATCCTCGGCCAGGGACATCAGGCGTTTGATTTCCCGAGAAGCCGGCGGCCACCGCCCGGCCGAAGTCCTTCCGATCCAGCCGATCGTTGCCCACTCCGCCACCTCGATGCCCGCCCTCTCCAGCTTCCCGGCCATCCGGACGACAGCCCTGGCCGCAGGGGGGCGTCGGACGCCTGGCGCCCACTTCCGCGCCAACGGCACCACGAAGACCACTGAGACCAGCCCTCCCATAACGGCAACCCACCACCACCGGAAGGCCTCGACAACCCAGTTTCCGGCGCGAACCACCACCTCGCCCACAGCCATCAGAACACCAATTTGTTCACCCAGACCGAAGGTCAGAATCCGGCGGTCAAAGAAGTCCTCGACTGTCTGCCACATCAGACGGCCTTGATCCAGCAAACCGAATGGCTCGAGTCCGTCGATGCCTTCCGCCGGGGTTGGATCGAATACCACCCAACCCCGGTCTGTCCCGACCCAAGCCTCAACCCAGGCATGGGCGTTGGACCGGCGAATGACAACCCGATTACCTCCGGCACTTGCATTTCCTCCGTGATACCCGACAACCAGGCGCGCCGGAACACCTTCGTGGCGCAACATCACAACCATCGCCGAGGCAAAAAATTCACAGTGGCCCTGACGACTCTCAAACAAGAACCACGACACCGGATCCCGGCTGCCACCGACCCCGCCGGCAAGGGAATAGGTGTACTCGCTGGAGAGAAAACTCTCGATCGCCGTAGCCGTTGCCTCTGCATCTTCGGCATCCCCCACAACCCGCGTGGTCAAGCGGGCCGTCTGAAGATCGGGGTTTCGCAGCCTGAGGTCTCGTGGCTCCGGCTGGTCCATACGACGCATCTCTTTCGGAGCGATCCAGACCCGATAGCTCGGCGGGGATCCACTGCGGGTCCTGAGGACCACCCCTCCCGGAGGATCGATCATCACCCCTTCGTCGATCTCAAGGGCGACCACCCCCGGAGGCAGAAAGAGAAACCTCTCTCGATCTTCCAAACTGATATCGAGGGCCCTCAGTCCCTCGATCGACCTCCGACTTGGATCCAGCCAAACCAATCCATCCTTGGTGACCGGAGACAATAACCCGGTCTTGCGCGGCGCCCAGGCTGCCTCGTGCACCCGATCGAACGCGCTCGCCCTCAACCTCAGCCACACCGCCGGTATCTTCCTTCCGCCGACGGACACCAGCGTGGCGGCGGCCGCTTGCGACTCCGAAATCTCCCCCCGTCGCCCGAGTTCCACCGCCTCCGAAAAACCCGACTCCCGGGCCAGAGCCGACCCGACCAGGGGCGAGTGCAATCGAGGAAGCAGCATGAAGAACGGCACGGTCAAAATCGCGGCAACAACGGCAGCGACAACAACATGGCGCCAACGAGGACGTCCGAGTTCCTCCCCACACTTTACGGACAGCTCGAACAGGAATACCTGCATCCCGGCGTACCACCACAACACCAGCGAGCCGACCAGAAAGGGCACGATGGAAACGTGCACGGCGGACACCACACCGACAAGGCCGACCAGAAAGACGGCCGGCAGGGCCCGACGCAGGTCCTTGAGATCGTTGACGGTCGCCACACGAACCGCCGTCAAGAGCATGAGTAAATGGCCCAAAGGCCTCAAAGGGCCAACACGGAGGCCTCCGGCGACGATGACAGAGAGCAGGATAGCGATCGCGATAATATTCAGGGTCAACCGCGACGGCTGCCAGACGGATTCGGGTCTCAAGACCCGCCACAGGCCAACGACACCCGTCAATAACCAGAACGGGGGCAATACGATGTACAGCAAGGGGAATGGCGCCAGGGACCAAAGGAGAAGGCCGCCAATCAGCAAATGAACCGAGCGTGTGTGGTTCATCGGAAAGCTGACCGGCGAGGTGAACGTTCAACTTCCAACATTGAAGTACGCGCCCGAGGGCTGATTTCTGAGGGACGAACTCGGCCGAAACTCAGGGAACAACAGCGCCATTGGCAAGAACCACGATACCGCCGGCACCGAGCGTCGAAGGCCAAACAACCTGTGGCCCCAAACGCGACCTTCGACGTTGAACGTTGGACGTTGGGCGTTGGACGTTCTATTCGCCCATTAAAAAAATATTGAGTCCTCCTCATCCTTCAACCACAGGCCGAACCATCGCCAACGGCTCCAGGAGGCGCCGGGCGCCGGCTCGCCGCTGCTCGGCCGGGAAGATCGTATCTCCGATCGCGAGGATGACCGGTTCCCCATGCTCGAGCCGCCTGAGGATGGCAGCCGTTGCGGCACTGACCCGTTTTTCGAAGAGTCGAAGAGCAGCCGAATCCGCCGGATCGCTCAAGGCCGGATCCAGCCGAATGATCAACGGCTTGTCGACCGACCGCCGCCGGTCGACCGCAATCATCCGCTGTTGGCGAGCCGTCTGTTTCCAATGAACCTGCCTGGTGTCGTCACCGTCCCGGAAATCACGGAGTTGGAAGACGTCACCCTCCCGCCCTCGGCCCACGAAACGCTCGACACCCCGGTCAGCCTTATCACCCTCCCGCCCGCCGATCGGACCGGGGACCGGCGCGGGATAGACCAGAATTGACTGACCCTTTAGAATCTCCTTGGATTTAACGAAGAAACCCAGAGGCAGAACGACCTCGAGACGCCAAGCCCCGAACTGCCGGCGTCCTCGCCGGTCAAAGCCCCAACTGACCGTTCTCTTGATACTCTCACCCGGACCGATATACCCTTGAGCCAGTACGATCGTGCCATCGGCACTCTTAATGACCAGACCGTAGGCCGGGAATATGCGACTGGCGTTGAGCAACTCGATTTCAAAGAGAGCCGGCCGACCGACAAAAGTCTCTTTCGGAGGGCGTACCCTGGCCGACACCTGGCCCAGGACCTCACGCGACCATACGCCACTGACGACGTAGGACCCCAATGCCGCCCCCAACACCGCAATCAGCCCGTTATTGCCAGAATTGACCGCAGCAAATGCCAAAACGAGTGCCAGAACCAGGAACACAGCGCCCCACCGCGTAAAACGGAGTTTGAATCCGGGAAACATGCGTTGCCAGCGGTGGGTCATTACCGACATGTATGAGGCCCTCGCAGGAAACTGGAAACTGGAAACTGGAAACTGGCTGTGACCCTTAAACTCTCTCGCAAGAGTCCGGCTTTTCGGCCCGTTTTTGTTTTTCCTTGTGTCTTTTTGTGCCTTTTTGTGGCTATCCTTTGCGATCTCTGTGATCTCTGCGAGAGGCTCTGTATTCGCGTCCAGACAGAGGGCACGATGCGGGGCAGGGACATCGCGTGCCGACCGTCAGGGCGGCAATGCCGTAGGCATGAGAGCCCGGAGGGATCAGCGTGGGCAAAGAGCCCCGCGCTCCAAAACGTAAGCATAGTATTTCTATACTGCATTTTTCTCTGTTCGAATTTTGACACCACCCGACTTGGAAGAGACCTTCCAATCTACCGGGGACCCTCTTCCCAGTTTCCAGTTTCCAGTTTCCAGTTTCAAACCCTCAGTTTCCAGTTTCCAGTTTCAAAGCTCCCTACCTCGGCACCGGCACACTCTCGATGATCGAACGGATGACCTGGCGCTCTCGTTCTGCGATCTCCCACTCCAATTCGGCCAGACTGTCGGCAAGGAGCAGGCGGTGCGCCAGTACGGCTTCCGCGGTGTCCTGGAGATCGTCCGGCGTCACATAGGCTCGGCCACGAACCAGCGCCAGGGCCTGAGCCGAACGCTGCCAGGCCAAGGAACCGCGAGTCGAGACCCCGAGGGTCAGGGACTCATGACGGCGCGTCCGCAAGATGACCTCCAGCAGATAGACCCTGACTCCCTGGTCAACGTGAACACCCGTGACAAGATTCTGGAGGTCAATGACCTCCTTGGCATCCAGCACCGGCGTCAGACCCTCCAGCTCCGGTTCGACACCGCCACTTTCCAACAGCGCCAACTCCTCTTCGGGCTTGGGGTAGCCCATCGACAGGCGCATCAGGAAACGGTCCATCTGCGACTCGGGCAAGGGGTAGGTCCCGGTACTCTCGGCGGGATTCTGCGTTGCCACCACCAAAAAGGGCTTTGGCAACTGGTGGCACGTGGTTTCGACCGTTACGGCCTGTTCGCTCATTGCCTCAAGGAGTGCACTTTGGGTCCGTGGGGTCGCCCGGTTGATCTCATCTGCCAAGACGACATTTGCAAACAGCGGTCCTCGCTGGAACTCGAAGACCTCACGATCTGCCCGATAGACTGAGATACCAATCAGATCGGAAGGCAACGTATCCGAGGTGAACTGGATACGGTGAAAATCCAGGTCGAGCGATCTGGCCAACGCCTGGGCCAGCGTTGTCTTCCCAACCCCTGGAACATCTTCAAGCAAGACGTGCCCCCGCGCGAGAAGGGCAGCAATTACCGTGTCCACCAGGGTGTCCTTGCCTCGGATCACCTTGACGATCGAAGCGTGGAGTCGCTCAAGACGGACCAGCGCTGATGGGGGAACTGTGTTCATGGGCATCCTTTAGGAGCTATCAGCTATCAGCCTTCGACAGCAGGCTGCACCTCAGTATACGGGCACAAGCTGTCTTCGTTTGACCGCCTGTCGATTCAGAACCTGCGGT
This sequence comes from Thermoanaerobaculales bacterium, assembly GCA_029932545.1. GTDB lineage: Bacteria > Acidobacteriota > Thermoanaerobaculia > Thermoanaerobaculales > Sulfomarinibacteraceae > DAOWGJ01. Next base: position 19,339 of record JAOZPW010000010.1, read on the forward strand.
TGCTGTTGAAGGGGTATTTATCCATGAGTTCTTCCTACTGACTTCAAAGCATCTCCGATTGTTGTTTTGCCTGAGCTGAAAGCTGATAGCTGATAGCTGATAGCTGATAGCTTCTATCTCAGTCATAATCCTCCCATGAGTCGCGATCGAGACCTTTTCATGAATTATCTGGCCCACCTGACGGTGGAGCGGAACATGAGCCCGAGGACCGTCGAGGCCTACGGCCGCGACCTCGAGGCCTTTCTATCCTGGCTGGACGATCGGAAGACCACCGTCGACAGTGTCCACAAGCATGTCGTTCGCGATTACCTGGGCGCCCGGCGAGACGCCGGGCTCTCTCCACGGTCGGCCGCACGCCACCTATCGGCGATCCGGGGTTTCTACCGGTTCCTGATCCAGGATGGCTCGGTCACGACCGACCCCACAGCTGACTTCCAGGGACCGCAGCTCTGGCAAACCGTACCCCACGTCCTGATGCCCGACGACGTCGAGACCCTGCTGGAATCACCTGATATCAACACGCCACTGGGCCTCCGGGATCGGGCGATGATGGAGACCCTCTATGCCACTGGTCTGAGGGTTTCCGAACTGGTTGGTCTGGCGCTCGACCGATTACACCTCGACCCGCCCTTCCTTAGGGTGATGGGCAAGGGCGGCAAGGAACGCCTGGTTCCGCTGGGCGACACCGCAGCCGACTGGAACGACCGCTACCTCGGGGAGGGGCGACCTGCGCTCGCCAAGGCCCGCCGATCCGAGGTCTATCTCAATCACCGCGGAGGCGCCCTGACACGCCAGGGATTCTGGAAGATCCTCCGGGGCCATGCGGTCTCGGCCGGACTTTCAGTTCAAATCAGCCCTCATATCATCCGCCATTCCTTCGCCACCCACCTGGTCGAACACGGCGCCGACCTGCGGGCCGTGCAGATGATGCTGGGCCACGCCTCCCTGACAACCACCGAGATCTACACACATGTCGCCCGAGAGCGACTGCGCCGGCTCTATGACGAGAAGCACCCGCGCGCCTGAGGAGTCAACTCAATCGCGACGTGGACATCGCTCTGTACATAAAGTACAATTTGTACCGGAGGACGAGATCATGGACAACCTAAACACCACCGAAGCACGGGAAAACCTCGCCGAGATACTCAACCGTGTCGCATATGCGAAGGACCGTGTACGAATCACCCGACACGGCAAGGAGGTCGCTGCAGTGGTGCCGATCGAAGACCTCGAACGGATCGAGATGATGGAGAACGAAAACGACGTTCGCGCAGCCGGGGAGGCTTTGGTGGAAGCTCGGGAGAAGGGCACAGTTCCCTGGGAGAAAATCAAAAAGGAATTTGGACTGTAGTCGATGGCCTATTCCATCGAATTCACACCGGCTGCCCAACGCCAGTTCAAGAAACTCGACAGGAACACTCGCCGTCGAATCGGGCGCCGAATTGACGCCCTCGCTGAAAACCCCAGGCCCGATGGTGTGGTCAAACTGACCGACGTGTCACCATCGCTGTATCGCATCCGTGAGGGCGACAACCGCATCGTGTACGCAATCGAAGACAGCAGGCTCCTCGTACTGGTGGTGCGAATAGCCCACCGCAGTGATATCTATCGGTAATCGGTGAAATA
>JAOZPW010000010.1:20974-26756 GCA_029932545.1 Thermoanaerobaculales bacterium
TGGTCTCGAAGCCGTAAGATGAAGCGACTCTTTTTGATCCTTGCCGTCACGGTGATGCTCGTGAACGGGCTCCCTGCAGCTCACGCCGACCTCGCGGTCTTCACCGACGGGCGGGTCTTACGTGTCAAAGACGCCCGTCTGGTCGGCGACAAAATCCACCTGGTGCTGATCGGCGGCGGGCTCCTGGAGATCTCCGCTCTCCGCATCGACCGTGTGGTTGACGACGAAGTGGATCATTCTCAACCGCCCCGAGCGTTCGACGGAAACTGCGCCGCATCGTGGAAAGAAATTCGTCTGCCCGACGCGATCCCTTATGCCGATCTAATCGAGGATGCGGCCCGCAGGGCCGATCTCGACCCCCGGTTGCTGGCGGCGCTGGTCCGGGCCGAGAGCAACTTCGACCCGGCCGCCGTGTCCCGCGTCGGCGCCGGCGGCTTGTGCCAGCTGATGCCCTCGGCAGCAACGGACCACAAGGTTCACGACGTATTCGACCCTGCGGAGAACCTCCGCGGCGGCGCCACCCACTTGCGCCTGCTGCTCGACCGATTCGAGAGTCTGCCGCTGGCCCTGGCCGCCTACAACGCCGGGGCCGCGACGGTCGACCGCTACGGCGATGTCCCGCCCTACCGGGAGACCCAGGGGTTCCTTCGCAGGATTTTGGGGGAGTTTTGTGGGACCATCGAGAATTCAGTCTTCGGGAGCATCATTTTTCTTCCTGAGCAATGGAATGATACTGCTGTAGTCGTCGGTCCAGAGCAGCCCGGGCTGGGGAGCTTCGGCCTTTGAAGCTCTGACTTCAGAATGATTCAAGAATCTCTCGTTGTTGGTCACCACTACCCAGTTGCTCACGTACACCCCGACCGTCGGGTCCTTCCCACTATTGACGACTTGGAAATTCTTCCCCATGTCTTCGGCGAGACGAATGACGACGGGCGCAAGGTCGAGGTGACGGCTACTGACGTGGACCGCCAGAATTCCATGCTCGTCGAGGTGCTCCCAGTAGACCTTGAAACACTCCTTCGTCAGGAGATGAATCGGAATCGCATCACTGCTGAACGCGTCCACCGCCAAGACGTCAAACCGTTGTGGCTGCCCGAACTCGAGTTGTCGCTCCATGACAATGCGGGCATCGCCGGGGAAGACTTCGAGGGTGGCGCCACGTTCTCTGGCATCCTTGAGGTACGTGAAATACTCCTCAGACCACTCTTCAATCAGAGGGTTGATCTCATACAGTGCAAAGAAGTCACCGACATTCCTCGGGCGAGCACCGATATAGGGCCGTCTCCCCACTGTTCCCAGAATCGTGGCATTTGCGTAGGCAGCAATGGTACCGACGCCGAGGCCGACCACACCGACACGAAACTGCCTCCCCGGAGTTCGGCGCTCCGGGTGCCGCCGGATGGCAATCCCGATCCCACTTCTGGGTCCATAATACGATGTGGGCAACTGGCCCACAGTGGCGTTTGTGTATTGGAAACCGTGGACGATCCGACCGTGTTTGAGGGTAAAGTGGTGCGACATGCCCATTCCGTGCTCAACGACTTCCATCACACCGTAGAAATTTCGTTCCCTGGCGACGAGGTTGTCCTGTCCCTTAAAAATATCCCAGCAGAGTGTTCCAATAATCGGGACGGCACTGAAATAGACCGCCAGGAAGACGACTGTCTGAAGGCGTTTTCCCAGCATCCCTTCCCGACCGGGATCGTTGCCACTTTTCTTGAAACCGGAAAGATGCAAAATCAGCATCGACGAGATGAACAGGACGACCCCTCCGCCGACCCACAACACCAGGTGCACTCTCTCGATCGCCTCGCCTTTCGCCGTGAACGGGAGCCAGGCATCGGGAAGAAAGCGGAGAATGATCAACGTCAGCATGGCAAGAAGCATGGCCGGCCAGGTGAGGATGGCGCCCAGCCAAAGCGGCCTCGGACCCTCCAGCGATCTCAGCCATCTCATTGTTCCAGGGACGACTGACACCAGAACCAGCAGATAACAGGCTGCAAGAAGCAGGTGGTATTCCCAGATATTCGAGAAAACCGCAGGAGATACGATAGCGACGAAAATCCCTCCCAAGGCGCCACCCAAGGCGATCGCCAGGTAATAGAGCGTCAGGTGACACGAATGAGGCCGCAGGCGGGCCAGTTCACCATGGCAACACATCAGGCAGATGAAGAGAGTGAATGAGCCGGCCGTGATTTGCGTCATAATCGGCTGGTCGACGCCTTTGGAAAGTGATATTCCGGCCGTAACGATTGTGATCGGCATCAGGACGAAGAAGAGTGGTCGCACATACCAGCGGTCATGGTCGAAGCAGATGACAAAAGTCAGCAGGTAGATCGCCAGTGGGAGAATCCAGAGAAGAGGGATGACAGCCACGTCCATGCACAGGCGGTTGGTCGTCGCCATCAACAACCCTGAACCGCAGGCCGCCAAAAGGACCCAGAGGCTCATCAGGGCCGGACCTGGGTTATTGTCCCTTTCCGCCGTCGTCGGAACTTCGGTGCTTTTTTGCCCCTCCTCTTGCAGACTCTCTTTTACCTGCCAGGCGCAATAGGCACAGATCAAGGCGAATCCGACAAAGGCCACCGACCAGCCGTTTGTCTGGTACCTCAAGGGAAGAAACCGCTCGAAGACCACAGGGTATGTCAGAAGGGCCAGCATGGAACCGGCATTGGAGAGCGCGTACAACCTATAGGGCGACCGATCCGGGTAGATGCGTGCGTACCACCCTTGCAGGAGAGGTCCGGTTGAAGAAAGAATCAAATAGGGAGCACCCACGCTCACCAAAAGCAGGCCCAGAATCGATAAGGTCGGATCGCCCTCGGTGCCTTTGAGCTCCCAGGCGCCGGACGGGGTGATTGGGAGAAGGGCGGCAGCACACAGGAGGAGCAGAATGTGTGTAATGACCTGGTTTTGTGGCCTCAACCGGCTGATGATCAGGTGAGCATAGACATATCCCACCAGCAGCATGACCTGAAAGAAAAGAAGGCAGGTCGTCCAGACTCCCGGAGTTGAGCCGTACCACGGCAGGATGTACTTCCCGATAACGGGTTGCACCTGAAACAGCAAGAAGGCGCCAACAAAAATGGTCAGCCCATAGATCCAAGAGATCACCGGTATTGTCCTGCGGTCCGGCCTTGAGATTCGCGTATCAGGGATGGGAATTTCTCTCTTGCACAACCCGAGCCTACCACGAGCTGAGCCACTCAGAATCCCATTGCGCGTGGTCGACCGAAGGAACTTATGAACCGAGACACCATCAAGATCTCGGCCTCGGGGAGGAGACTCTTCCGAAGTTGAGGGAGGGCCTTGGCGGGCGGATCGACCGTGGGGTCTTGTGCGCCATTGATTTTGCGCCTGCGTTGGCTGCTCGGATGCTGCTCGACCGCTACGGCGACGTACCACCCTACCGGGAAACGCAGGGTTTCTTGCGCCGGATCCTCGGGGAGTTTTGCGGGGTTCGGTGATAAGGTGGCCGAAGCCTATGAGCGATACTGAGTCCAAGGCATCACCACAAGCCGAGAACCGTCGAAGTCGGTTCAGTGGATTTCATGCACGCACCTATGAGATGGAACTTCTCATTTCAGGAGCGGTGGTATTCGGACTGATCCATCTTCCCCCAATCATTGAACGGATTTCGACCAGCTTCTTGGCGGGTCTCGAGGGCAATCTAAGCCTGTTCGGCTTCATGGGCCAGATCTACCTCCAGTTGGTCCTCTATGGTTTGATTGCCGTCTTCGTGCTCCACCTCGCGATGCGCGGCTTCTGGATCGGCCTTCTCGGTCTTGAGAGCGTGTTCCCGGAAGGCATCCGGTGGGATCGGGTCAAACTGGGGCCTGCCATGATCAAAAGGTATCGGGCCGGTATCGACTCCCTTGCAGCGACCATCGAGAAGGTCGACGATCTGTGCAGTCTCATCTTCTCATTCGGGTTCCTGGTTACTTTCATTTGGATCTACTTCGTCATCCTTCTCGTGGCAGCCGGTGCTTTTGCGTTTGGATTTTCCTGGTTGTTCCTCGGTGGCAGGAGCACCGCCACAGTATTCTGGATCGTCGCCGGTTTGATCACCGGAATCCCTGTTATAACCGAGTTGATAGACAAGGCCCTTGGGCCACGGGTGAGACCTGGTGGCGCCGGGGAGCGGATCATCGGCCTGATGGTAAGAATTCACTACGCCGTTTCGCCCTTGCGTTTGATCGGGGCGACCCAATTGACCCTCTCAAGCAACATCTCAAACACCAAGGTGTCGGCCGTCATCGTGGTCGCCATGCTTGCGATGGCGTTCCTTCAGATCAGCGGGGGGGTCCTGGGCGAGGGCATCGTTCGGTTCGACAGCCTGACCTATTTCCCGGACAGCCTCCGAGAGCAGGGAATGGATCCCGGGCATTATCGATCCCTTCGTGGCCCAAATGCAGTCGAACCGCTGACTCCCACAATTCAAGACGATATGGTCACCGAACCTTACCTCAAGCTGTTCATCCCCTACAATCCGCGACGCCATAACCGTCTCTTGGCCGAGGCTTGCCCCAGCCTTCAACCCCTCAGCAAGGATGGGCTCGATGCAGGAAGGGGAACAAAGCTCGAAGACATTCAGGTGCAGGATGCGGCCGCGTGCCTGGGTTCGCTGTTCTCGATCTCTCTCGACGGTGAAGGTGTGAAGGACATGCACTTCGACTTCACGATCGAGCAAGACACTGGTCTCGAGGGTGTCGTGGCCTTTCTGCCCATTGATGAACTCGATCACGGCCGGCACGAACTGACGATCCTTGCTCCGCCGAAGCCCCGGCAAAAAGACAAAGACAATAAAACACCGCAACCCGTGCGCCACCTGATCCCGTTCTGGTTGTGACCCCGAGTCTTGCAGGAGGCTCGGCTGATAGCTGATCGCTGAGACTTCATCTTCCTGCGAACCTCAACGACCTTTTCCCGTATTGATGGGCAGAGGGAACACCGGAGTTTGGTGCGTCCCGGCAGCAACTGCACGGCATGATGGCCGACACGATCTATTTCGGAGGAAAATGTGGGGATCCTAAACTCGAAAACAACTCTCGCGATTGCCTTGGGAATCACGATTTTTTCAGGCGGCTGCAGGATCGAGGGCGATACCCGCACAATCGAGAACGGCGGTAACGGCGAAGAAGGCGAACGCAAGGTCGAGGCGATTCCCGTCGAGGTCGCACCCCTCGGGGAAGGCCGCATCGAGGCGACCTTGAGATTTTCCGCAACTCTCGAGGCCGAGAGGGACGTCAAGGTCTACGCCGAGGCCACGCGGCGGGTGATCAAGCTCCTTGTCGAAGAGGGCGATACCGTGCGCAAAGGGCAATTATTGGTCAACCTCCAGGACGAGGAACAGCGCTCGGCCCTGGCCAAAGCAACCAGCCAGTTGGACCAACGGAAACGCGAGTATGAATGGCAGAAGAGTCTTTTTGAGCAAGATCTGGTCAGCAAGCAGGCCTTCATCGATGCCGAATATCAATCCGATCAGGCGCGTCTGGCCTTCGAAGAGGCCCAACGTCAGCTGTCCTATACCGAGGTCCGCGCGGCAATTTCCGGCATCGTCACCGAGCGCAGCGTCAATCTCGGCGATTTCGTTTCGGTCAATCAACCCCTGTTTCGTATCGTCGATTTTGACTCAATCGTCGCTCGAATCTACGTTCCCGAGAAGGAACTGCCCCGGCTCGAGCGCCGCCAGCCGGCACGTCTGACGGCCGACGCCCTCGGCGGCCTGGTATTTTCAGGCGCCATCGACCGGATCTCGCCGGTGGTCGATCCGGGCACCGGT
>JAOZPW010000172.1 GCA_029932545.1 Thermoanaerobaculales bacterium
GGAGAGAGGGAGGGGGAGAGGGGGAGAGGGGGGGAGGGGGAGAGAGCGCGTCTGGGAAGTGGTGGGGGTTGACGGTTTTGCCGCGTTCTGTCACATACGAGGGGAAATGAAGATTACTCTGGGGCGGGTTGATGCCATTTGTGGGGGGCACCGGGAATATGGGCTGTGGGGAGGCTGAAACGCGGGGGTATCGAGAGCTGAGCCCCGCAGTCAACTCGCGCGATCTCCCCCTCTCCCCCTCCCCCCTGCTCCCCCTCGGGAGCTAAAGAAGCTCCCTGAGCCCCGGGTCTTCCCCGCCGCCTGACGAGCCTTGTTGCCACCTCGTGAGAGGGCCTCGGCAAGGGCGGTCTTGGCTGCCGTTCGGTTGCCGCGGGCCAGTTCGAGGCGGGCGACCTGTGCGAGTTACATTTCCTTGACGTGAGAACCGAGACCGCCTACCTTTGGGACGAAAATCTGTTCTTTTTGGAGGGGCGGTATGCGTATTCGGTTTTCTTTCAAGATGGTTGTTGTCGGTAGCGGTCTTGTGGTTGGCGTAATTCTTGCCGGGGGGGGGGGCAGCGGGCTGAAGCGGCTGATCTTGAGCTTAGTTCCTTGGCATCGAGGACTCACGCCCAGAAGGTAAAACTGGTTAAGACTGACAACGATGGGCTCTATTTCGATCTAAAGAATCACAATTTTGTAAAAAAACTTCCTTCCATCCTGGATCGGATCGCCACTCATGGCGGTATTGTTCGATGGCGCGTCAGGCGAAGCAGTACCGACTCTGTCGGGGGGGGCCATACATTTTTCTCGCAGTTCTATGTCCCTCCCAAGGGTTGGTCCAACTTTCCGGACGGTGTGCCTGAAGGAGGTTACCCTCTAATTGGTGGGGAGTTCGTCTTTCATTCGGACTCAGAAGGTGAAATCTACGGAGTTAGTGGCGCCTATTTCACACAAATATCTCATCTGAATGAGGCGGTCATCAGCTCCTCCGAAGCGGCTCTTGTTTCAGCCACCTCGGCCGTACTTTCGGCCGGCTATCAGGTGGTCCCGTTTGAGTTTTTGAGTGCCGCTACTAGGGACCGGATTCAGGAAGCTGCAACACTAGAAATCCATCCCGTGCCCTCGCAGAAGGGCGCATTTGGTTTCGGCTGGCGTTTGCCGTTGATTAAATCAAAAGGGGGTTCCTTGTTCGTTACTTTAGACGCAGTTTCGGGGGAGATCCTCAAAGTGTGGGATGGGCTAATGACTTGGGATGATCCTTGCACCCCCGAGACATATGAACAGCATTCGGCAATTCGTGATCCTCTCAATCCAGATATTCTCGAGTCTTCCGATGTTTTCGTGACGGAAAAACCATCCGCCGCCGACCACTTTGACGCCCATCGAGTCCGCGGATCGTACACACCGGATATTTTGGTTTACCGTGCGGGGTACGACGCATGCGATGGCCATAGATATGAGCTTATCGATGATGTCCCTTTGAATAATTCACAGCCCCTTTTCGGCGAAACCGAGACGTTGCAGGCTGCTGGTGATGCCCAAGCCCATGCAGCTGCTGCATTTCGGTTCTGGGGCCAGTGGATCGGATTCTATGGACCTTCGGGGAGCATCTACTCACCTGCAAAAATGACTGTTTCAGCTGCGTGTTGGGCCCAACCAGGCGCAAGCGGCGCCGGTTGGACCTCGCCGAACGGTTCAGACAATATTGTTGAGGCCGGCGGCGTCTATTTCTGTCCACCAGCCGAAGCAGGTGTTCTGCAGTTTGCTTCGGCCCAAGATATTGTTGCACACGAATGGGGTCATTCAGCCCTCTTTTCTGCGACAGGGTGGGGCTATGACTTCGTTCCGGGGGGCATCGGATCGTTGCATGAGGGTTGGGCCGATGTTCTGGGTCAGGGTGTCGAGTGGATGACTCAGGTCCGGACTGTGGACCTCAATCATCCCCAGGCCGGTGAAGCGGACTGGATGTCGGGTGAGGACAGCTATCTCGTCGTCCGGAGGGCTGACTCGACCGATGCCGTCAGCAATCCACTGTTGATGCCGAGATACCGAGATGTGAACAACCAGTCGGTACCCTATCTGAATTTTAATTTCCTCTCCTTCCATAAAGACGATATCGCTGACCTCAAGGACGGCCAATACAGTCCTCACTATGAGGGCCACAAGGCAAATGTGGTTTTTTATCTCATGGTGGAAGGAGTTGAAAATCCTGGACACCTTGACTGTACCTGGGGTATCTGTGTGCCACTATTCCAAGAAAACCACGCGGAGGTCGGTCTGGCCTACGAATACCTGGCCAAGATGCTGCTGATGGAGACCACCAGTACTGACGGATGGGAGGATTTGGCCGACAATCTGACGTTCGTGGGGCCGGATGTCCCTGACAAAGTGGGGGGGTTCAAGGCGGTTCACATTGGCGACCCGATCACTGATCCCTGTTTGAGCGTATCCCTTCGGTACTCTGCTTTGCGTGCCGGCTATGAGGCTTTCGGGAACATTGGCTATCCGCCTTCCACCCCGATCTGTTCCGACAGCTGGCAGGATGACTGAGATTCCGAGTCGTGGCGAGCCAAGAGTTTTCCCGTACGCTTCCCATAGGGGGACTCCTCCTCATGATGCCCCTACTCTTTTTGGGTTTTCAGCCGGTATTTGCCGAGCCGCCGACCTGGGATGAGGTTGCCTCGCTGATTTATTTGGACTTTAGACATATGGCGACGCCTGTCGTTCATGGGGATGCCTATGCAGGTGGCATCTGGGCCTTTGATCCCAACTTGCTCAGGGGATACCGTGTCCGTCATTTTGATGCGACTGCATACGGTGGAATCGACATGGCCTACTACGGCCAGGATCTTCACTTAGAAACCGAGAATGGTCTACTCGTAATCCAGACCTGGCCGACCGAATTACGATTTGAACCCGGAGTCTGGCGTCTAATTGGGAGGTGGCCTACCACTCCGGCAGAGAGCCTTCTGGCCACCTACCCTGGCGACTACCCCTATGGGGACATGCAGGGGGAGATCGGCTGGACCCTCCAGGGTCCCATTCTCACTATTGACGAAATCGAGGGAACTGGGTTGGAAGCTGGAGTTTTCGGAGTTCCGGAGTGCATCCATGCCTGGATCACCGGTACCATGGGATGGGGTGGACCTCCAACCCACTGCATGGGCTTTGCTCCGTACCAGGATGGTGATCCAGTGGACCACGAGGGGCCTTTGTTGATGTGGAGTGCCGACTCCCCCCCAAATCCCTATGGTGCCGAAGTGGTCCGAGGTCTCCCCTGGAACGCCAGTTCCTTCAACGGTGGCATTAGCTGGGACAGTCTGAGAAAGGGTTTCTGGTACGGAATCCGGCGGCCCGATCAGAGTGTTTCGTTTTCCCTGTTTCCGGTTCAGGGAGCCCAGGTCATGGATCCTGGATCAGATTTTGACCTCAATCTTGATATTCCTTTGGATCGTTATCTGGATCTCTACCTTCTCTATTTCGACCCCAATTCTCAGGCGCTGTTGGGCCATGGTGTTCTCAGAAAATTTGACGACCATTTTGATTCCTATGTGATTTCCTTCCTGGCAGATACCACGAACTTCGATAGGGTTCAGAGCCCCACGGTCCAAAACAGTGGCAACCCGAACATTGGAATTATTCATAACCCGCTTTCTGGGTGGATACCCCAATTTCCATTGATCGATCCGTGGGATCCACTGAACCCGGACATCGACTTTGAAGACGCGACCCCGGTCTCTGCCACGGCCTTTAGACATGAGCCGAAGGTCCATGAACAGCTTGTTCCTATCGTCGCCGAAACAGACGGGAGGCATGGCTCACACTGGACCACCGACCTCTGGTTCTTCAATCCTTCAGATGAAGAGATTTCCGTCACCATCCGGCGTTTGAGCAATGCTGCTGAAGAGAGATTTGTCCTCGCCCCCCATGCCTCTCGGAAAATACCGTCCGTGCTGTCCTGGATGGGGGGGGGAGAATCCGGTGATGGCAATTCCCATGATGCCATGTACATTTCGGCGCCGTTTCGTATTGGGGAACAGTTGCGGATCGACGGCAGAATTTGGACCAGCGATCCACAAACCGGTGGGGCATTCGGACACGCCCTTCAGGCCGTTCCTTCTCCCTTTGGTTATTCCAATCATGGTCAATACGCCAGGCCGTTCGGGAGGGAACTCTGGTGGGCTGCGGCGCCATTCCAGCTTTTTTCTGCTTTCCTTCAACTCGATGAGAGGATTCCTGGGCAATTCCGCCACAATGTAGGTGTCGTCAACCCTTATGACGAGGACCTGGAGCTTGCACTGATGTGGGGTTACCAGGATTCTGTTTCGCCATTCCTCTATCAGGACCCGTATTCGGAAGAAGCTCGTGTACTTTTGAGGATCCCTTCGAAGAGTGTCAGGATCTTCGACATTAAGTCGCTTTTTCCCTATGAAGTCACCTCGACATGGCCGGCCCGAGTTGGCGTTCTCGGAAACAAGGCGGCGCCGGTTTGGTTTTCCATGATCGATGAGAAGACACAGGATGCCACGTTTGTGCCTTTTACCAATTATCAGGTGCCTGCCCTTCAATATACTGAGAGGAGGCAAGTAGACGGTGAGGCCGACTTTTTCGAGTTTGATCGGTCTTTTCGTTTAGCTTTGCCTGCGGTCGCCCACACAACAGGTGTCAACAGAAGCAATTGGACCACAACTCTCTACGGCTATATGGGGCCCAATCAGTTTGAATCAGGGGAAAGGCCAATTGTCGCGTTTCACCCTGGGGCTGAGGAGTCTTGCTCCGGCGGGGAAGCTCAGTATCTTCAGGGAGTCATGGCATCCGATCCAGGTACCTGGACCCAATACGTGGAGGAGCAAAATCTTGGTCGCTTTATTGGCGAGGGGTCCAAGCCTTTTCGAAATATCTTCCCTGATGTGATTCGCAGGGTTTCCGGGTGTGAGACCGTTGAAAGGGTTCGAGGTGGGCTGGAAGTTGTGACCGGCTCGTGGTTTTCGGGTTTTTCAAGGACGTCGACCACGAGAGATGACGGTGGAACATATGGGTCGATGCTCCCGTTGTACCCCGCGGGTGGATGGCCGATTCAGCATTTCGCCGGCATTGAGATCTCCGATGTAAGCCGAATCAACTTGGGGTTTTTCAACGGGGATCATGACCATGCGATCTCCCATCGCGTCAGCCTTTTTGATGGAACCGGTTTGTTGGTCGCCGAGCGGGAGTTCATTCTGGACTCGCTTGACTCTAGGCAAATGGAGATTCACGCATTTTTCGAAGGTTTTGTTTTGCCTGAAGGCAGTTATGGACTGACGGTGCTGCCGCTTGATGGGTTCGAGGCCGACGGCACGTGGTTTCGGGGCCATTCCTGGGCCTATATCTCAATCATCGACAATAGATCCAACGATCCTTTCAATCTTTGGTGATCCCCTTGATGTGGAATTACCGAGTCAATCAAAGAAGCTCCCTGAGCCCCGGATCCTTCTCTGCCGCCTGACGGGCCTTGTCCCCGCCTCGTGAGAGGGCCTCGGCAAGGGCGGTCTTGGCTGCGGTCCGGTTACCGCGGGCCAGCTCGAGCCGGGCGACTTGCAGCCAGGCGCCCGGTTGTTCTGTTGCCAGCCCGCGCCAGATCACCAGGGCCTCCTCGTCGCGGTCGAGCGCACTCAAGGCTCGGGCGCGGAAGATGGATGCCTGGAGCAGTTCGGGACGCCGGGTGGCGGCCTCTTCGAGAAAAGGCAGAGCCCGCTCCGCGTCGCCTTCGGAGAAGAGGAGGGCGCCGAGGTTGTAGGTGGCTTCGATATTCTCCGGGTCCAACTCTCGGGCCTTGGCCACGTACTCAATCGCCTGGCGGCGGTTGCCCAGGCGATCCATCAGCGAGCCGAGGTTGTTCCAGCTCATCGAGTGTTCGGGTTCCAGTTCGATGGCTTTGCGATACAGGGCCAGCGCTGCCGGCTGGTCACCCTTGCGTTCGGTGACGACCGCCAAATTGTAGGTCACAGCGTGGCTGGAAGGGTCATGCTCACGCGCGGCATTGAGCACCACCAAGGCTTCGTCCAGTCGGCCGGCCCGGTTGAGGCAGTTGCCCAGGCCAGACGCGGCCAGCATTGAGTGGGGATCGATTTCGAGGGCTTTTCGAAAATGCTGCTCGGCTTCGGTGAAACGCCCCTGTTCGAGAAAGGTGTCTCCAAGAGCGGTGTGCCCTTGTGGGTCGTTGGGCTGCATCTCGATGGCCGCCCGCACCAGATCGGCGGCTTCGTCGAACCGGCCTTGCTCGCGCAGGATCTTGGCCGATCCGAGATAAGACGTCTCGCGGTGGGGATCCAGAACCATCATGCGGCGGTAAACCTCAAGGGCCTCATCTTCGTGCCCGGTGCGCGCCAGCGCGTTGGCCAGGGAACCCATCGCGACAACATTCTCCGGGTCAACGATCAGTAACTCTCTGACTGCGACGACCGCCGCCTCGTACTCGCCCTCGCGCATCAGGCTCTGGGATCGCTGAAACTGCTCCCAATAGACAATTCGGTCCTTGGGGTCGGACCTCGGCCCGGTGTTCTCGCTTTCGGTCGCGGTCCAGACATAGCCGAGGGCGGCGAGCTTATTACGGGTCTCGTCGCTGATATCGTCCGGCCGCTGCTCCCCGCGGGTGAAGGGATCGGCCTCGACCAAGAGGTTCAGGTCTTTTGCCAGCCGTTCCATTTCGCCGGGTACACCGCCTGTGCCGTGCAGATTAGTCAATTCGGTTGAATCGGCCGCCAGATCGTAAATCTCGGGCCTTGGCGCCTGGATCACCTTGAGATCGGCGCTTCGAAGGCCCCGTAGGTCTGCCCAGCCGAAATTGAGCCGGGGTACGAAGGTCTCCAGATAGGCCGTGCGTTCGTCGTCCTTGCCCTGCCACAGGGGGCGCAGACTCTTGCCGTCCAGGTCCTTTTCACCGGGCAGGTCGAGCAGGTCCATGATGGTGGGCACGATGTCCACGGTACGCGCCAGAGGGTCTACCCGGCCGGCGGCGGGCACCCCCGGCCCGGCCATCAACATTGGCACCCTCGTGGTCGATTCGTAGATGAAGATCCCGTGGGTACTCTCGCCGTGTTCACCCAGGCCCTCACCGTGGTCCGAAGCAAAGACGATCAGGGTCTCGTCGAGCAGTCCTGCGTCGTCGAGTGATGCAAAGACGCGCCCCAACTCGCGATCGGCAAAGGCGATCTCGCCCCGGTAGGGTTCGCCGGGGAACTGGGCGGCCAGGTCGGCCGGCGGCTCGTAGTCTGCGTGCGGGTCGAAGAAGTGCAGCCAGAGAAAGAACGGCTGTTCCTTCGGACGTTCCTGTTCAAGCCAGCGCACGGCCTTGCGGGCAACAACATCGGCCTTGATTTCCTTGAACATGAACATCTTCTGCTTGGGGCCACCGGAGAAATCGTCGTCGTAGCCGTGAAAGCCCTGGTCGAGGCCGAACTGGCTGTCGAGTACGAAGGCCGAGACGACTGCGTGGGTCGCATAGCCCGCTTGTTGCAGCCTTTCGGCCAGGGTCACGGTCTCATCCGGCACGATGTAGGTGCCGTTGTTGCGTACGCCGTGGCTGAAAGGGTAGAGCCCGGTCATGATCGAGGTGTGGGAAGGCAGGGTCAGGGGCTGAGGCGTCAGGCAGGTTGGAAACCATACGCCGCGTTCGGCCATGGCGTCGAGCATCGGCGTCAGACCGGGTTGGCCTGAGGCGAATCCAACGTAATCGGCCCGGGTGGTGTCAAAGGTAATCAGAAGCACGTGCGGTCGCGGCGCCGGGCCGCATCCCGCCAGCGCCAGGGCCGCGATCAATAGGAATAGGTTCTGTCTCATGACTGAATGCTATCACTGCAGGTGCTGTGGTTCTTCCTCCCGAGCCCGAGCCCGTTATTGTTACCGTTACCGACCGTCGGTACGCCTCGCCGAGACTGATTTCACCATTGATGTCAGCATCGAGGTTCTCGAATTCGAAATAGATAGGAATCCCCCAATTACTGCGACTATGTTAGCGGGATTGGCGTGACCAGGCTCGCTATTGGTAACGAGCCTGAGTGCGGCCAGATGAAGGCGAGAACCGTCAACGACAACGATAACGGGCTCGGGCTCGGGAAGACCCCGCGAACTGCGATCATCGACTGAAACTTCTTGTGTGACGTCGCCCTGTCTACGGCGCGCTACTCGACCAGATGTCGGTATCCCCGCTCTCGAATCCATCGCAGAAGAGGTGATCCAGGATGACGGTCGTTGGATCACTGCCTCCACCTGCATCCGGGTCATCAGTCAAAAGGTCGCCGAGTTGGTAACAGCTTAAGGTGGCCTGTGAGGTCATGGAGCAACCGCCACCGGCCATGACATCCCAGGTGATGGTCACAGTTTCCCCGGCTTCCAGGGCGCCGAGACCGACTTTCAGCTCGGGGTGGAGTGTACTGACGCCTTCGTTGATCAGGATACCGCGCGACGCGGTGAGCGAATCAGGGATGAAGATGCCGT
>JAOZPW010000173.1 GCA_029932545.1 Thermoanaerobaculales bacterium
GAAGCCATTGCATTAACTGAGGTGAAGGTTCGAAGTTCTCTCCCTCGAATCCCCAACCACCGAGGCGACGATTCATAGAAATGGATGCCATGGTTTTGCAAGTATAGCGAGTTCCCCTCTGGATCGCCCGCTGGGCAGGGACTCGAATTCGAGCGTCAATCCCCTGGTGTTTCCCAGGTGCCTTTTCACCTTCTCGCCATAGGCAAGGTCAGGTCTTCAACCCTGCCGACAGCGGGGAGTCCTGGCATTGAGATTTTCGGACGGACACGAGTTCATTGGTGGTATCCTGAGCGCCGAGGTGGATGTCCTATTAGTTGGGGGACAAACTGAGATACAAATCACTGAATGTTCTGATTGTAGTGACAATTGCGGTGATCTTCGGCCTCCAGTGGATTGCGGTATCTCGGCAGTCGTTGACGGGCGACGGAGCGCACCATCTGGTTGCAGGCTACCAATCGGTTCGTTATGGCCAAAACCTAATCAATCTTGAACATCCCCCGCTCGTGAAACTCATCGCGGCCATTCCCCTCCTTTTCGAACCCGAGGAAATCCAGCCGCCAATTCGTGTTCAACAATGGCGGACCACGCTGAATCAGCTTCACACCAACAGAGATTTGTTGCGGCGAGCAACCATTCGGTCTCGTTTAATGGTGCTGATAATAATTGTGCTTCCTATGTTCTTGGTTATTTGGGCTCTTGGTAATCGTTTCTCACCCAACACCGGGTTCGTTGTTGCTGCTGCATTTGGTCTCTCGTTCACCTTCGTGGGTAACTTCACCATCTTGCAGACTGACGCGGCCTGTACCTTGGGCTTCGCATTGGTGATCCTTGCTGCAATTCGCTTCCAGAAGTTGCCTTCGTGGCAGGCCGCGGTTGCCCTGGGGCTAGCTTCATCGTTTGCACTGAATGCGAAATTTACAGGGGTTCTTCTCGGGCCTACGGTCCTTATGGCAATTCTGGCTGCAAATTACAGCGAGAGACGATGGTCCAAAATCGGCATTCATCTGATTATTGTCGGGGGCCTTTCGATCACCGGCATCGTCTTTGTCTACTCCGTGGCAAACTGGAATTATGACAAGGCAGCCGGGCGTGAGGTCATCCGGGATTATTGTCGCAACCATTCAAACTCTCTCCTTGTTGGTGATCACCTCAAAGCATACGAGACTATGCTTCTCGGTATCGAAGACGTGCAACCCGGCTTAGCTCAGTGGGCAACGGGTTTGTTTGGGTTGAGGGCACAGAACGCTCAAGCAATATATCCATGCTACGCATTGGGAGAAGTCACGAGCTATGGGCGGTGGTGGTATTTCCCCCTGCTTCTTGCGGTGAAGCTCCCATTCGCGATCTGGATAGTCTTTCTGGCGGCAGGTGTCCTTGCTTTCAAGGGGGTGTTTCACGGTGAACCCATTATTAAAGAAACCAACCGCTGGAGGATATACCTCATTCTATTGACGGTCATTGTCTATCTCGCGGCCACGATTCCTTCCAATACCAACCTCGGCGTCCGGCATATGATGCCAATTGTCCCATTGCTCTACATTTTGACATCCATTGGCGTGAAGGAGTCTCGACGAAGCTTGTGGGCTCCGTGGGTTCTCATCGCTGTCCTCGCTGTAGAGTCCTTGATGCTTACGCCGATATGGATGAGTGCTACGAATATGTGGTGGCTTGGTGACAAGAACATAACCAAGCACTGGTTCGGTGCCGGAAACCTTGAATTCCGCCAGAACTTCATTGAACTGGAACGGCAACTGTCATCACGGGGAATCCGGCATATCGGTGTGCTCTATCTGGCAATCGAGGCTGAGATCGTTCAAGTCTACATCCCGGACGCCTGGATGGTCACGGCTGAAAAATCAATTCTGCCTGGCTGGTATGTGGTGAACACAATCACCGAACAACTCGTGCCGGCATTTGAGAAGGCGGCGCCTGAATCATTGAACGGGCACTCAGCATACCTGGCGATTGCAGCGAACAATCGGCCCCTATGGGATGCCATCCGGAAAGGAAGGGACTACGGGTATATCGCTGGGACATTTCACCTTTATCGGGTTTGTGTGGAAGATGGGTAAATGGTTTATCTTCTGAAACGAGGTGGCCCGAACACATAGGTTTCAGGACGAAAGCTGGCAAGGTTTAGAGAAAATGGCGCACTGCGGCATTTTTTGCCGCGATGCGGTATAATGGGATCATGACGAATGCCGTCACCCTCCGCGATCCTCGGGTCTTGACTGCCTATCACGAGGCGGGGCACACGGTAATGGCTCACCTCTGCGGCCAGATCGTAACGACGGTGGAGATCGTCGGTGACGAGGAGCACACCGGCAGCGTTTCCAGTCTTCGTTTCCTTGAGGAACCCCGCTGGGGACTCGACAAGCACATGCCGTCAGCTGCAATCGAGGCCAGGATTCTGTGCCTGGTCGCCGGTATCGCCGCCGAGAGCATCCTCACTGGGCACAGTTCGTGGCGGGAACCCGAGGACGACCTCGACGAGGCTGTACGTTTGGCCCTCCGGGTCGTTGGATCCTGCGACCGGGTCCTGCCTCTTCTGGAAGAGGCCCGGGACCACGCCGTCGATCTGTTGGACCGCCACTGGAACGCCATCGAGATCCTGGCAGGCCTGCTCTTGATTCACCGGCGTCTGACCAGAGATCAATTGCGGCAAGCAATGGCAGCCTCTCTCGAGCCTGAGCTCGGATTTCCCGACCAAGCCGCGTGATATGGAAGCCGTCAGCTATCAGCTATCGGCTTTCACCGCCAGGGCTGGTCAACCTCACAGCGGGCGTCTCGGTGGCAAGATGATGTTGGCGACCAGCAGTCCGGTGACCAGAGCCGAGGCAACGACTGCGGCGGTGACAGCGGTTTCGATGCCCAACAGAGTCTCGCGTTCCATCAGAGACATCAGGGAGCGGTAGCCGACGGCGCCGGGAACCAGGAGCATGATACCCGGCACCGAAACGACGGCCGAAGGACGACTGAGAAACCGGGCAAAGGCGTTACCGGCCACACCCACCAGGACCCCACCAACGAAGGTGCCCAGCTCCGGACCCAGGAAAATTCCGCCGAACCGGGCGCCGTAGAAACCGATCAGGCCTGCCGCGGTAATCCAGGGCGTATCCCGGGGATGGGCACGAAAGAGTACGACCAGGGCAAAAGCGACGGCGACAATAGCCACCGGCTCACTCCACGGGGGCAACAATATTGGAGGCATCGTCTGGGGCTCCGGCAAGAAAATCGCCGTTCGCGAGCCCAGGGAGACACCGAAGCCGATCAAGAAGAAGGTCATGATGGCGCCGGTCAATCGGGCGGTGCCCGAGGCAAGGTGCTGGGTTGCCAACTCGGCCATGGCAATCGTCAGGGTCAGACCCGGAACGAGGATGATCAGTCCGGACAGGGTGACAACCTGCGCCGAACAACCGAAAAAGGACGCTGCCACCACCGCTGTTATTGAAATAACCAGGGCTGCAAAGACCTCGAACACCCGCCGGGCATCCGGCCACCGAATAACGAGGATCTCCAGCAATCCAAGTGCCAACCCCGCCAAGCCTGCGGCAAAGAGGTCGTGGGCCCCGCCTCCAAAGAACCGCGCAGCTCCCGCCGACCCGACGGCGAAGGCGAGGATCGTGGCGATCGGTCCCCAGCGATCCGGCGCCGACATCACCTCGCAAATCTGTTTCTCGGCGGCTTCCAACCCCAAACGGCCGTTGGCGACCGCATCGGCCAACCGATCAAGACGGCTCAGCTTCTCCAGATTGTGGCTGCCCGGAGATACTCTCTCCAACGCGGTTTTCTGGTTTTCTCCTGATCCGATTCGGGCGAAGATCGCCGTCGGCATGACGAAGAAATCGCCCTCGATGCCCAGGTGATTACACAGTCGTCCCAGGGCGTCTTCGAGCCGATGGGCGGGGCTGCCGAATTGGTGCAGTCCCCGAGCCAGGCGAAGCAGGAAGGCCTCAGCGGCCGCGGTTGAAGTTCCCTTGTCCATGGTGGCAGTGTATACCGGGAGAGGAAACTGGAAAGTGTAGTCTTGGACTGTGAACATCATCATTGGTTTGGGCGGCAACATCGGCGACGTTCGGTCCGCGTTTGATCAGGCGGTGGCCGCGCTGGGGGAGAACGGTGGCTTTGCCGTCCTGGGCCGATCCTCGCTGTATCGATCCGTCGCTGTGGGACCCGAACAGCCGCCTTACCTCAATGCCGCGATCATGGTGGCCAGCAAGACTTCAGCCCGGAATCTCCTGAGCCTGTGCCACCAGATCGAAGCGGCCGCGGGCAGAGACCGGTCAAGGGAGAAGCGCTGGGGTCCTCGGGTGCTTGATCTCGACCTGTTAATCAGTGACAGCGTGGTGTGTCGGGGTCCCTTCCTGGAGTTACCCCACCCGAGATTGGCCGAAAGAGCCTTCGCCCTCATCCCCGCCGCCGAACTGGTGCCAGAATGGATCCATCCCCTCAAAGGCCGAACACTAGCCGAGTTGGCGAAACGAGTTCTGGCGGAGGACATGGGCGCCGTTGAGTTGCTTGGGAATTGGTAAAGAAGCCGGAAACCAGAGTGCGCTCTCGGACGGCGCGTGCCTGGTACGGTTTTCTTCACCGGGCAGTCCCCCCACACGAGCCGTCATTGCGAAGAAAGCCGATACCTGGCAACGCTCGGCGGCATCGTTAGCGATCGAGTCTTGGCCAGTGCCGTAGGCCGCCGAGGTCGTTTTCCTCAAGGGGCGGTGCTCTCCCAGTTCCGATCCTGTTGCCCCTTGAGGAAAACGTTCCGAGCGGGAGCGGCGCCAGGCGCGCCCGAAGGCCGGTGTTGGAATCCAGGCTCCGGGACCGTGACGGCAACCGGGGGAAGGACGGGGGCAGGCTCCCGAAATTTCAGGGCCCGAAGTTCACTTTTCCAGAGCGCGCAGAAGAAACCGCAGGTCTTCCTGGTCTTTGGGACGGCCCGATGCCGTCTTGTTCCGAATCAGATCCTCCAGCCCGATGTACGAGAACGACGAGGCGTCTATTTCTTCTGGGCCCATTCTCGGAGCCCTTTCCAGTCTCTAAACCACCGGTCTCGAACCCGGCTTTGCGATCGGAGTGCCTTCGGCGCATCGGGGACAATCTTCAGGCTGCCAGGTTGGAAAATCTGCGTCCAGCAAGGAGTGGTAGGGCGTTGTATTGAAGGGGGTCGGTGTCCCCGTCCGGTTGACGATGGATCCGACGCCGATGATGCGACCGCCCAAGTCTTCGAGCACTTCGATCACCTCGCGGGTACTCTTGCCCGTAGTGACGACGTCTTCGATGATGACGACGGTCTGACCTTCGGCCAGGCCGAAGCCCCGGCGAAGGGTCATACTCCCGTCGACCCTCTCGGTGAAGATGAACGGCCGGTCGAGGGCACGGGCGACTTCGTGCCCGATGATCAGGCCACCCATCGCCGGACCGACGACGACGTCGGGAACAAGCCCTGAACCCTCCAGAGCCGAGGCCAAGAGGCTGCCGGCCGTCTCCGCGCGGCGGGGCTGAGCGAGGTAGAGCGCGCACTGCATGTAGTCACCGGAATGCAGCCCCGACGAAAGCAGGAAGTGCCCTTCTTGATGAGCCCCGCAGGCGGTGAAATCCTCTAAGCGAAGCGTCGTCATGTCTCTTCTCCTTCGCGTTTTAGATCGTAGGTCTGGAGTTTTTTGTAGAGGTTCGAACGGGGGGTGTCGATCGCCCGGGCGGTGGCGGCGACGTTCCAGCGGTTGAGTTCGAGGTGGTGACGGATATAGGCGCGTTCCGAAGCTCGTTGGAACTCGGCCAAATTTGTTATGGACAGCAGATCATCTGCGGCCGAGGCCGGTTGGCTTCGTTGAGGAAGATCAACTGAGTCAATCGTATCCTGAAGTTCCATGATGACAGCACGTTCGACGACGTTCTTCAACTCCCGGACGTTGCCGGGCCAGTGGAGCCCCTGCAATTCCTTCAGGGCCCGGACGCTCCAGGTCTTGGGTCGCCGGTTGTATTCCTGGCAATAGGTGGCGGTGAAGTGTTTCACCAGCTCTGGGATATCTTCGGGGTGGTCGCGCAGGGGCGGCGTTGTCAAAACGATGACGGCCAGACGGTAGTAGAGGTCCTCCCGGAAACGTCCACCCGCAACCTCGTCATCCAGGTCTTTGTTGGTTGCGGCAATGACCCGGACGTCGACCGTCAACGGCCTGCCGGCGCCGATCGGTTCGACCTCACCATCCTGGAGCACCCGCAGGACCTTGGCCTGGGTCTTCAAACTCATGTCGCCAACCTCGTCCAGGAAGATGGTGCCCCCGTCGGCCTGAATAAATTTGCCGATCTGCCGCCGATGAGCGCCGGTAAAGGACCCTTTTTCGTGCCCAAAGAGCTCGGACTCGATCAGTTCTTCGGGAATAGCGGCGCAATTGACCCGGATCATGGGTCTGCGGGCGCGGTCGGAGAGTCGATGGAGCCGCCGGGCGACCAGTTCCTTGCCCGTACCCGATTCGCCCAGCACCAGGACCGTAGCGCGGGACGGGGCGACGCGTGCAATCTCCTCCCGCAGCCGGTCAAGGGCCATACTGGTCCCGAGAAGGGCCGGCAGATCGTCCGACGACTCCAGCTCTCGGGCAACCCGGCCCTGAGCGACCGCTCCCTTGACCGCCAGAAGGAGGTCAGATCGATCTGGGGGCTTGGTCAGAAACGCGGTGGCGCCGGCCTCGAGGCACTGTCGGGAAGTAAAATCGTCGCCATGTCCGGTCAGAATTACGACGGGGATCTCCAGGCCGCGGCGCCTGAGATTGTCCAGCAGACCCAAGCCATCCATGCCGGGCATTTTGAGATCCAGTAGAACTGCGTCCTGCGGCCGCTGATCCATCAGATCCAGGGCCTGAAAGGCGTCGGAGACCACCTCGACGGTCAATCCCTCTCCAGACAAGGTTCTCTCGAGCGCCGCCCGTACGGCGGCGTCATCGTCAACGATCAGAATGCGTCCGTCCATGGGGTCATGGTAGCAGCGCTCGCAGAGCGTGCCCCTTGGCTCTGGGGGAGACCCCTCTGGTTCAACCAGTGTCGAGGGCCAAGGCGCCCACCCTCCGACCGCTATTGGCGCTTCGCGCCAAGGGGACCATTTCTTTTAGGCACATGCCACCTCGACAACCCTCGAAAACCGATTACATTACAATTGAAGAGGACCGCTATTTTCGGCTCCCACATTGGAGCGATTATCAATCATCGGATGGAGGTTTTCTCGATGGTCAATTTCAAAATTGCGGCACAATGTTTCCTGACGATTACGACAGCTGCGCTCTTCGCCGGCGGGTTTCTTCCGATGGCGTGGGCCGGAGAACCAGCAAACGGAGATTTCTGCACCGGAGATCCAATCGGTGGCGACAGTCGTTCTTATCCGCAGGACCCGAGTTCGGACATCAACTGGTCAGCCGGAACCAGTGGGGTCGCTGATATTCAGAGCGCCTTCAACAACGGACGAGCAGGCGAGAATTCCCAACTGGGTTTGTCGATTCCCATGTTGGCGTTGCCTTCTCAGGCAACATGGGACGGAATGAGCAACAGCGAAAAGGCATTCTGGCTGGTTAACCGCGAACGCATTGACCGTCGAACGCTCGGTCTACATGTGGATGTATGACGATGCCGGCTCATCGTGGGGTCATCGTCATGCCATATTGTGGTTCCCCTACAACGACAACAGTGGCGCGGCTGGCATGGAAGGTTTCATAGGTATTGGGCGAGCAAGCGGTGGCCCTTACCAGGGCCCTTTCAGCAACCCATGGAATTTTGCAGAGCTGATAGTCATGAACGTCTTCGACCCCTGCGCGTCGTGGGATTATGGCAGCGATGTGATCTTTTCAGACGGTTTCGAGACCGGCAACACCTCAAACTGGAGCAGTTCGACGCCGTAACGCAGTCTCTCAAGCAGGAAATAAACACTGTCCCCTATAGAATTTCCTGTAAATCTTTGAAGGCAGCGGTGTTGGTTGAGACCCTGTTCGCCATCCCCGGCCTTCGGGGTCGCTTGAAGGTAACCGAAGATGCAACACCGGCCGATCGCCCCCGCTCGGTGCATTTCCCGGAGGGGCTTGGTTTCAGGAATCGGGAGAGTGTCGCCCCTCCGGGAAACGACCTCGGCGGCCTGCGGCATCAGCCGAGATTCTGTCGCCGAAGCGACCGCCGTGGGTTGCCAAGCTCGATTTTTCCTGAAGCGGGACGTGAAACGGGAGGGCTACCGAGGAAAAATACGAAGCATGGCACGCCCCGTTTGAGGGTTCTGGGCGCTCTCATAATTGAGCGCCGGCATCGACCGTGCCGGAAAACAAGAGCGCCAAATACCTCGGACGGCGCGTGCCGGGTACGGCATTCTCCATCGGGCAGGCCTCCCACGAACGGAGTCGTTGCGGTGAATGCCGATACCGGGCAACGCTCGGCGAGCGCGTTAGCAACCGAGTCTCTGCCGGCGCCGTAGGCCGCCGAGGTC
>JAOZPW010000174.1 GCA_029932545.1 Thermoanaerobaculales bacterium
CCACTGGGCACAGCACCTCGACGACCTCGTGACGAAAACCGGTGAGAAGTGCGGGTTAGAAGTTGCTGATCGAGCATTTACCATGGCATACCTCAGATTTGATCCCCAAGTATTTTATCCTATAACCCGTCCCAGCCATCCGCGTAAAACCAACCCAACGTCCCCTACAAATCGACCCGCATTCCCCCGATACCACATCGGTCCCGGGAAATTTCTCTCCACGCACCTTGCCACACTGATCGCCTATTCTCCAGATCCCATTCCAGCAGAGCCCCGGCTTCGTTAAGCATAAGCCGGGCGTCCCGAGAAACCCAAAACCCCCGCCAGATCCGGTCAGCCGCAGCATTTGAACCCCCGAGAATGGGTCGAATGACACCGGTTTCAATATCAACCGCCAGGGCCCGTTCGGCATCCGGAAGCCAGCACGCCACCAACACCTCGCCATACTCCGATTCACCCGCGAGCCTCAGATCCTCGGCCGGTCCCAGCGGCCAGCGGACAATCATCCCGTCTGCGACCGACAGGATTTCCAACCAACCCCGGCCATCTTCAACGAAGGCCCCAAAAATCCTTCGACCATCGAGAGACCACCTCGGCCAATTTTCCTCATGGAACCGACCAAAATCCCTCATGACCACCCCGTCGCGCCCCTCCCTGACCGTCAGCCGATACCGACCAAAACAACCATCGACCACCAAAAAACGATCCGAGGTCTTGTTATACGAGACGTAGAATTGATCGTCCGTCAGGCCGCAGTCGTCGACCGCGGCCCGTGCGGGCTCGATTTTCCAACTGGTTTCGATCTTTCCGG
Organism: Thermoanaerobaculales bacterium; assembly: GCA_029932545.1. Classification (GTDB taxonomy): domain Bacteria; phylum Acidobacteriota; class Thermoanaerobaculia; order Thermoanaerobaculales; family Sulfomarinibacteraceae; genus DAOWGJ01. The sequence goes on from JAOZPW010000174.1 coordinate 812, forward strand.
TTGCAAGGTCGATTTCATAGATCCGATAATGGGCCACAGAAAAGATTGCACCGTCGGAATAGTGGAGCGAAAGTACCCTGAGGCGCCCGTCAGGAAGGAAACCTACGGTCCGCACATATCCCGGTTCAAGCAACCGGGTCGCTATGACCAATCGTCCGGTCTCCAGTTCATAGACCGCGAATTGCCGCCAGTCGGGGATCGCCACCAGCGTACCGTCGTCCGAGAGGACCAAAGAAACTTGATCGTCGAACATCATGGGCGTCTCCCTGATGGTCGCCCGGTCCGCCCCGAGGTCGGCGTAGACCAACTGGTGGTTCCCGTTCCCGACTGGTCGAACCCACGCCGCTCTCCTGCCGTCGGAAGAGAAGGCAAGATATCGAGAAGAATTTTCACAATGGGTGATCCTGACGAAGTCCCGGCTGACCCGATTGAAAAGGAACTGCGGCATAAAACCCAGCCGATGAGGGACCGTTCCATAAACATTGATCCATGGCCCTTTCGGGGCCGAATCGACATCGACAATCATGTCCAGATCATCCGGGGCGGCGTCAACTATCCAGGCTCCGTATCCTATGGCGGTTACGGCGGTCACAAACACCCCGCTCCATAAGACGCCTGAGAGCACCCGATGACCCCTCTGAATATCAGTCCGGCCGAACGACACCTGGGCCCAACCAGCCAGGAACAGGACCGCGAGGACCGAGAACACAAAGAATCCACTAATCACTATCACTGCCAGTGGCGCTTCCATGGCCAGCGAGGCCAAACGGAGCCAGAGCACCATTAACAAAGCCACAAAGAGAGCAGCATCGAGTGCCATCCAGGCAGACCGTGCCCGCCACATGATGCCGATTGCATGGGAGACCAATAGGAGCAGAAGGGGTACTCCGATCAGCAGTCCAGCTATCATCGACAAGGACCCACCGGTCAGCAGATCAAGAGTCACCCACCAGTTCGCGCTATTGAAAGCAAAAACTGGATTCGCTCCTGACAACACGAAGGCTGGAAGGAGAATGATCAGCTCTGCCGCGAACACCAAGAGCACATTCGCCACCACCTTCCCCCACCAGATTGCCCCACCGCTGACCGGCCTGGAGAAATAGAAACCCAGGCGCCCCTGAACAAGATCGCCTCCGACCATGCCGGCGCCGAGAAACAGGGCAAGGACCCAGCCCAAACCCAATGCCATGCATATCGCGACCAACTCCCGGACCTCGGACACCGATGACCAGCCTATTCCCGGCGCAAATGGAAGCAGGAGAGGAAGAAAAAAACGCAGAGGCGCAGAGACGCAGAGCAAGAGTTGGTCTCCACAGGGATCGAAGCCGGTATCCGGCGTTCAAGGCTCCGAAGCAACCATTTCAAGCTACTGCCTCGGCATGTAATCTCAACTCGAGTTCTTCGATCACCTTGAGAATCGTTTCGGACAATTCGTTCAACGAATTGCCGTGCTAGCCTGCCTCGATGAACACCATCATCGACCAACTACGAACGTGTGAGATTTTTTCCGACCTCGAACCCTCGGTTCTGGCGCTCGTTGCACCTGTGGCTCGCGAGCACCGTTGTGAAGCGGGAACCGTATTGTTCGCGGCCTGCAACCCACGGCAGTCGTTCTTCCTGGTCCTCGAAGGGCAGATCGAGGTCAGGGTCCATTCCGGTGACGCCGCGGGTACCCTCTTGATCCTGGGCCCCGGCGACGGGACCGGTGAAGCGGGCCTGTTGGAACCCGGCGCTCACTCCGCAACGGGAACGGCAGTCAGTGATCTCCGCTACATCGAGATACCGGTCGACGAGTTCCGTAGCCGACTGGCACAAGACGCCGGCGCCGCAATGAGTCTCTTTGCCGCGGTCTCACGAGTGATGGTGCGACGTCTGCAATATTCAGCCCACCGGCGGACGGGCTGGGACGAAATCTACAGACCCGGCGCCACCCGGACAGAGCACGATCTGCTGGGCGAACGAGACGTCCCCGAAGACGCCCGCTATGGCGTACAGACCCTTCGCGCCATGGAGAACTTCCCGATCACCGGCATCCGCATCGCCCACTTCCCCCAACTGATACGCGCCCTTGCCATGGTCAAGCAGGCGGCAGCACGGGCCAACCACTCGCTGGGCCTGCTGCCCGACGATATCGCGGGCGCCATCGACACCGCCTGCCGGGAGATCATCGACGGCAACTGGCACGGCCATTTTGTTGTCGATGTCGTCCAGGGCGGCGCAGGAACTTCGACCAACATGAATGCCAACGAAGTCATCGCCAACCGGGCCCTGGAAATCTTGGGCCATGAGCGCGGACAGTATGAATTCTGTCACCCCAACAACCACGTCAACCTGGGCCAATCGACCAACGACGCCTACCCCACTGCGGTCCGCCTGGCCACGGTCCTCAAGAAACGGGATCTGGCCACGGCCCTCCAAAAACTCTCCGAGGCTCTGCACAGCAAGGCCGAAGAGTTCGCCGACGTGCTCAAGATGGGACGAACCCAGCTCCAGGACGCGGTACCGATGACCCTGGGACAAGAATTCGAAGCCTTCGCAGTGACAACAGCGGAGGATATTGCACGACTGGAGGAGGTCTCCACCTTGTTGTTGGAGATCAACCTCGGTGGGACGGCGATCGGGACCGGCATCAATGCCGACCCTCGCTACCCTGAACTGGCCACAGCCGAACTACGCCGAATCGCCGATTTGGACCTGCAACTTGCGGAGAACCTGGTCGAAGCAACGCCGGACACGGGGGCATTCGTCATGTTTTCGGGCATGCTCAAACGCATCGCCGTCAAGCTATCCAAACTCTGCAACGACCTTCGACTGCTGTCCTCCGGTCCCCGCTGCGGCTTTAACGAGATCAATCTGCCGCCGATGCAGCCCGGCTCGTCGATCATGCCCGGCAAGGTCAACCCGGTGATCCCCGAGGTCGTCAACCAGGTGGCCTTCCAGGTGATCGGCAACGATCTGACGATCACGCTGGCAGCCGAAGCCGGCCAACTGCAGCTCAACGTCATGGAGCCGGTCTTGACCTTCAACCTCTTCGAAAGCCTCGACATGATGACCGCCGCCGTCGAAACCCTCACCAAGCGCTGCATTCGGGGTATCACCGCGAACGAGGATCATTGCCGTGAAATGGTCGAGAATTCGATCGGCATCGTCACTGCCGTGGTTCCGATTCTGGGATACGAAAGAGTCTCGGCGGTCGCCAAGGAAGCCCTGGAGACCGGCAAGCCCATTCGCCGGATCCTGCTCGATGCCGGTGACATGGACGAGGCTCAGTTGGACTCGATCCTCTCACCGGAAGCGATGACCAAACCCCGCTCCCTGGGCTGAGCAACGGTGCGGAAGAAGACATTTCTCTCGCAAAGAGCGCAAAGAGCGCAGAGGAATCACAGGGGTTTTTCTTCCCCTCTTCGTGCCCCTTCGTGTCCTTCGTGGATGACTTTTTTCCTCTTTCCTTGCAACCCTTGCGAGAGACTCAGGCGTCGCTGTCGGTTCCGAAATCGGTGACGTCCTTCGGAGGCAACGGCTCTTCAGGGGCCTCATGGCGCGTTCGCCAGGAACCGACCAACACCGTCAACAGTCCGAGCATCGCCTCGTCGACAAAGGGCAGGAAATCCGGCACGATCAGATCAGCCAAGAAAAGAAAGAGCATGATCAGAAACAGCCACGGATATTTCAGCCGGGGCAGAAATCGCTGAAGCAGGAGAGAGACCGGTCCACCGGGTGTTGCATTCATGATTCTCCTATTCTACCGGATCGCTCTCTATCCCGAGCCCGTTATCGTTCCCGATGTCGAAAACTCTGCAGATGGACAAGAACCCAAGCACGACGGAGGCTTGTCTCGATCTCAGAAGACTCTTTCAACCCCTCTCCTGCTATTCTCCCTCCATGGCTGTAGAAGACCATCCTTTAACCCCGGGACCCCTTGTCGGCAAACTCAACCCGGAAGCCACGTTGTCGGAGCACCCGATGACCAGGGCCGGGCTCTGGATTCAGCGGCTGTTGGCACCGGTCATCCTGGGTTTCCTGCGTGGGCCTTGGATGACCTGCCGTTTCACAATTTCCGGTGAAAAAGAGGTCATCACGCCGGCAGGTTCTGAGCTGGGCCACCAGAGCAATGCAAGCCTGAAGCCGAGGCCGGGCAAACGATGAAGATTCAACTGATTGATCGCCGAACAGGCAATACCATCGAAGAAGAGGTGTTGGGCGGCGGCATGCTCCGCCTGGCCTACGAAGGCGCCCTCAGCCCACTCCTGCGAGGGACGCTCTTGAAGACCGGAACGATCAGCCGTTTTTTGGGTTGGTACTGCGACACGGCCTGGTCTCGGGCAAAGATCGAAGGTGTCATTCAGCAGCTGAACATCGACATGGCCGATTTTGAGGAACCGTCCGGCGGATTTCAGACCTTCAACCAGTGGTTCACCCGCCGGCTCAAGGTAGGCGCCAGGCCCTTTGATTCCGATCCCCAGGTTCTTTCGTCGCCTGCCGATTGTCGGTTGACCGTCATCCCGAAACTCGAGAAAACAACGGCGATACCGGTCAAAGGCGCGCGTTTCCAGATTGAGGATCTGCTAAAAACCACCCCGGAAGAGGCGGCGCGTTTTTATGGCGGCGCGGTCTTGATCTTTCGCCTTTGTCCTTCGGATTATCACCGTTACCATTTCCCGGCCGCCGGTAATAGAGGCGATGCCACGGACATTTCCGGCCGATACGATTCGGTCAATCCAGTGGCTGTCGCCGCCGGAATCCCGGTGTTCACCGAGAACCGCAGAGTGGTCACCCACCTGGACCTCGACACCTTCGGCCCTGCAGCCTTCGTCGAGGTCGGCGCCTTCGGAGTCGGCGGCATCGTTGATACCCACGGCAACGGCCCATTTCAAAAGATGGACGAGAAGGGCTATTTCCGCTACGGCGCCTCCACCCTGGTGTTGGTGTTCGGCCCCGGCCGAGTAAGCATCGACCAGGATCTGATTGACCACAGCGCCAACGGTATGGAGACGCTTGTGGCTACCGGGGAAACTCTCGGGCGTTCATCGTAGGCATGCACGATGAGTCAGACACCAGAGCGTCTTCCTCTTTTCCTCATTGTGGCTCTTCCTTCGTGCTCTTCGTGTCTTTGTGGTTCATTCCCCTTTCTTTGACCTCTTTGAGGCGCTAAGCTGTGTCGCAGCTGAGAGCTGAGAGTCTTTTTCTGGAGGATTGAACGATGAAACGATATTCGACGATCACAATTCTGGTTTTGTTCCTTGCGGCTTCACTTGCCGTTGCAGGGGAACGAACACATCAGATCGAGGCCGAGGACTATTTCTCGATCGCAGCATTGACCGGAATCGCCCTCTCTCCGGACGGCACAACCGCCGCATGGACCGAGAGCCGGTGGTCCAAAGAAGACGACGGGCGCCAGACCGAGTTGTGGTCCATGGACCTGGAGAGACGGGAACCCAAGAGATTGACCTTCGAAGGCATGGGACCCTCCGGCATCCGATTCAGCCGTGACGGTCGTTCGATCTATTTTTCTGCTTCGGACGGGGACGGCAACAGCCAGATCTGGAGGATTGAATCGGCGGGTGGCAATCCAAAAAAACTGACTTCGGTCTCCGACGGCATCGACCTCTGGGATCTCTCCGCTGACGAGAATGTACTGGTCTACACCATCAGCACCGACCAGACCGACGACGAGTGGAAAGACCTCCGGGATACCTATTCCGATCTTGAATACGGCCACGGCGTGACCTCCTTTTCAGAGGTTCATTCCCTCGACCTCAAGACCTGGCGCACCCGCACTGTCTTCGACGGGAAAAAAGTAATCCGAAGCCTGGACCTCAGTGCCGACGGAACCCTGGCAGCACTGGCAACAACCCAGGACAACGAATTGGTTCATAACGAAGGCTGGTCCAGCGTCGAGGTCTTGGACATCGCCTCCGGCGAGATCACTCTGGTGACCACTGACGGTTGGCGTTCGTCCCACGACTCCCCATTTGGCTGGATCGACGGGGTCGCAATGGCCGACGACGGCAAGGCCCTGGCCTTCACCGTTGGTTTCGACGGTTTTCCGACCCTGGTCTACACCGCCAAGCCCGGCAACACGGCATGGGCAATTTCCGAGCAGAAACGACCTCAAGACGTATCCATCGCCGGTGGCTCCATCGGCTGGAAACCCGGCAGCCACATCTTGATCTACAACGGTGATTCTCATGCGCGGGTTCGTCTCTTCGGCCAAGCCATCGGCGGAACCGGAAATATCCTGACGTCCGGCGACACCGTCATCGGAGGACACGCTTTCAACGCCGACGGATCGACCCTCCTGGTCAGTTCCGGCGCCCTGGACAGCCCACAGGATCTCTACCTCGTCGATTCGGACGGAATCCTCGAGAGGGTTTCACGAATCAATCCCCAGATCGACGATTGGATCCTTCCCTCGATAGAGATCGTCAAGTGGACCGCGCCTGACGGCGCACAGGTTGAAGGCATCCTCGAACTGCCCCCGGGCTGGACCAAGGCCGACGGGCCTTTGCCTCTGATCGTCGAAATCCACGGCGGTCCAACGGCGGCAACTCACCTCCAACTGCGTTTCTGGATCTACGGACGCACCCTGTTGCCGGCAAAGGGCTACGCTCTTTTGAGCCCCAATTACCGGGGATCAACCGGCTATGGGGATCAGTTCATGACCCAGCTTGTCGGCCACGAGAACGATATCGAGGTCAAAGACATCCTGGCAGGAGTCGATGCCATGATCGAGAGGGGCATCGCAGACCCAGACCGCCTCGGCGTGATGGGGTGGTCCAACGGAGGTTTCTTGACCAATGCGCTGATCGCAGCAACCACCCGCTTCAAGGCCGCGTCTTCCGGCGCGGGCACCCTGGACCAGGTACTGCAATGGGCCGTCGAGGACACCCCCGGCCATGTGATCAACTTCATGGGGGCCGCCCTCCCCTGGCAGAACCCGGAACACTACGTCAAGGGCTCACCCTTGTATGGCTTGGCGTCGGTGACGACACCGACCCTGATCCACGTCGGTGGCAACGACCCCAGAGTCCCCCCTGCCCACTCGCGGGGTCTTTATCGGGCCCTCAAGATCTACCTCGACGTTCCCACCGAATTGGTCGTCTACCCAGGGGCCGCGCACGGCCTGAGAACCTACACCCACCGCAAGGCCAAGATGGCCTGGGATCTGGCGTGGTTCGAGAAGTATCTGGGCGTCGGTTGGGGGCAGGAGGTCGCGGAGTAGGGGCAATTCTCGGCTCGGGCAAGCCCGAACCGAGAATTGCATGGGATCTACAGGCACCGCGTTATCAAACCACTTGACCCTGCGATTCACCTGATGAATTTGGGGCTGGCAGCTCAGGCACTTGCAAAAATCCAGATACACCGCATTCGAAAAGAGAAATCGTTGTGGTAGCGTGCTTCCAGCATGCGTAAAGTGTTTGTTTTTCAACAGGTTATGGTTGCAATGAGAATCGCAGGCAAGATGCCTGCGCCACAATAGACCCTGACATCGCAATTTTCGCAAGAGGCTCAGCTCACAGCGCGGCCTATCCCAAGGGGAGCCTCGTTTTTTCGAAGCAGTTCGAGGATAAGTCGCTAACATCCCCATGCGCGAAGCGCACTATAGGATTCTGTGGCCGGAGTGGCGTTCCCCGG